>CAZPZR010000005.1:0-51612 GCA_964591105.1 uncultured Lachnospiraceae bacterium
ATCACAGCTTACATGGATACATGGTATGGAAGCAAAGATGTAGAAGCAGTATTCGCTTGTGGTGGCGGTATCTGGACATCAGCAGCAGAAGCAGCTGTAAAAACAGACGGCAAAGTAATTGGTGTTGACTCTGACCAGGCTCCAATCATCAATGAATACGCAGACGACCTTACAATCACATCTGCTATGAAAGGCCTTGCTCCAACAGTTAAGACAGTTCTTACAGCAATCAAAGAAGGTACATGGTCTGATTATGTAGGAAAGATTGATAACCTTGGACTTGTTTCTGGTGATAACGCAGCTGAAAACTATGTACAGCTTCCAACAGAAAGCACACAGTGGTCTGATGGATTCACAGAAGAAGATTACAACGAACTTGTTGCAAAAATTTACAATGGCGAAATCGAAGTAAGCAATGACACTTCAGCAATGCCAAAAACAGAAATTACAGTGTCTGACTACGGCAGCATTAAATAATGTAAAGACTCCGTGCAAATAAGTGCAGACGAGATACAGGTGGGGAGTGCAGAATAAGCACTCCCCACTTTTACTAGTTGGATAAATAAACGTCCAACTAAGGAACATAAGAACACAAGCGTGTAAAAGAGAGGCTATAGGAAAGATAAAAAGGAGGATGACAAAGATGAGTGAATACGCAATTGAAATGTTGGGGATCACAAAACGATTTCCTGGAATTGTTGCAAACGACAATATAACACTTCAGTTGAAAAAAGGTGAGATTCATGCTCTGCTTGGAGAAAATGGGGCAGGAAAATCCACACTTATGAGTGTCTTATTTGGGCTGTATCAACCAGAAGAAGGTGAGATCCACAAGGATGGTAAAAAAGTAGAGATCAATAATCCAAATGATGCGAATGATCTTGGAATTGGAATGGTACATCAGCATTTCAAATTAGTAGAGTGTTTTAACGTGTTGGACAACATTATTCTTGGTGTTGAGACAACAAAAGGTGGATTTCTTCAGAAAGAAGGAGCAAGAAAGAAAGTGTTGGAACTTTCTGAAAAATATGGTCTTGCAGTTGATCCGGATGCAATCATCGAAGATACAACTGTTGGTATGCAGCAGAGAACAGAAATTTTGAAAATGCTTTACCGCGACAATGAAATTTTGATCTTTGATGAACCAACAGCAGTACTTACTCCACAGGAAATTCAGGAATTGATGCAGATTATGAAGAATCTTGCAGCAGAAGGAAAGAGCATTCTGTTTATCACTCACAAACTTGCTGAAATTATGCAGGTTGCGGACCGATGCAGTGTTTTGAGAAAAGGAAAATACATTGGAACTGTAGATATCAAAGACACAACACCAGAAAAATTGTCAGCTATGATGGTGGGACGAGATGTTAACTTTGTCGTAGAAAAAGAAGAAGCAAAACCAGGGGAAGTGGTACTTGATATCAAAGATATGACAGTTGCATCAAAGCATCATAAGAACAATGCGGTAAATGGAGTTTCTCTCCAGGTACGCAGAGGTGAGATTGTATGTATCGCTGGTATTGATGGAAATGGACAGACAGAGTTTGTTTATGGACTTTCCGGATTAGAACCTCTCAAAGGCGGAACTGTAACAATGAATGGTGTAGATATTACAAATATGCCAATTCGTCAGAGATTGATTTCTGGTATGAGCCACATTCCAGAAGACCGCCACAAACACGGACTTGTATTAGACTATAGCTTGGAAGATAATATCGTACTTCAGAGATACTATGAACCAGAATTTACAAACAAATTTGGATTTTTAAAACGTAAAGCAATTCGCGACTACGCAAACCGTCTGATTGAACAGTTTGATATTCGTTCCGGTCAGGGTGCAGTGACAAAAGCAAGATCTATGTCTGGTGGTAACCAGCAGAAAGCAATTATTGCCCGCGAAATTGATAAGAATCCAGAACTTTTAATTGCCGTACAGCCAACACGTGGATTGGACGTAGGAGCAATTGAAAATGTACACAAACAGTTAGTAGAAGCAAGAGATGCAGGAAAAGGAGTTCTCCTTGTCAGCCTCGAATTAGATGAGGTAATGAATGTATCAGACAGAATCCTCGTAATGTACGAAGGAGAGATTGTTGGAGAATTTGATCCAAAGAAAGTAACCGTAGAAGAACTTGGTCTTTACATGGCTGGATCAAAGAGAAAGGAGACAAAGAGCAATGAATAAAGAAGCAAAGAAAAAAGAAAGCCTCTTGAGAAACAGTGCGATTCAGACAATTATTGCATCCCTGCTCTGTATTGCGATTGGTATCCTCGTTGGTTATCTTGTACTTTTAATTATTAACCCACATGGGGCAGCAGGTGCGATTACAGCGATTTTGAAAAACTTCCTGTACTATCCAAGTGCTGCTGCTGCAATGAAATATTTTGGAACAACATTGGTAAATGCTTC
This sequence comes from uncultured Lachnospiraceae bacterium, assembly GCA_964591105.1. Taxonomy (GTDB): domain Bacteria; phylum Bacillota; class Clostridia; order Lachnospirales; family Lachnospiraceae; genus CAZPZR01. Next base: position 2,411 of record CAZPZR010000005.1, read on the forward strand.
CGCACTTTTGATGTGTGCACTTTCCGTACTTTTCGCATATAAAGTAGGATTGTTCAACATCGGAGCTGCTGGACAGTACGTAGTAGGAGCAGGTGCTTCTCTGTATTTCGCATTGAAATTCAACATGCCATGGTATGTGTGCATCATTGCAGCAGTTGTATTTGCAGCACTTGTTGGTGGAATTTCAGGTGCATTGAAAGCATACTTTAATGTAAATGAAGTTATTTCTTGTATCATGTTGAACTGGATTTCACTTTATACAGTGAATATGCTTCTTACACAGGTGAAAGCAGAATCCACACCATATACTTTTGACCTTTCCAGCAAGAACAAAGCAGCACTTCTTCCAGGATGCGGATTGGATCAGATTTTCACAGGAAATAAGTTCGTAACAATTGGACTTCCACTTGCATTGGTAATGGCAGTTCTCGTATGGGTTATTCTTGGAAAAACAAAATTTGGTTATGAATTAAAAGCAACTGGTATGAATAAAAATGCTGCAAAATATTGTGGTATGAAAGAAAAGAGAAACATTATTCTTACAATGATGATCGCTGGTGGACTTGCAGGATTTGGTGCTGCAATCTTCTACTTGAGCGGAATCGAGACATGGATGGTACAGCAGACAAGTGTACCTGGAATGGGATTCAACGGAATTGCAGCAGCATTCCTTGGCGGACTTGATCCAATCGGAACAATTTTCGCATCCTACTTCATTCAGCACATTACAAGTGGTGGTACTTACGTAGATAAAACAATGTACTGTACACAGATTTCAGATTTGATTTCTGCGTTTATCATTTATCTTTGTGGTTTTGTACTCTTCTTCAAACTCTGGTTGAACCGTTATCTGGACAAGCGTGAAGAGAAGAAGGCAGAAAAAGAGCTGAAAGGAGGAGAAAAATAATGTTATTATTACTTCAGTATACATTAATATTCGCATCCGTATTGACGCTCGTTGCACTTGGAGGATGTTTCTCTGAGCATAGTGGTGTTGTCAATATTGGCTTGGAAGGTATCATGGTTATGGGAGCGCTCGGTGGAGCGTTAATGATGAGATATCTGCCAGGAAATACAGCAGCACCAATCGTGATTCTTCTTGTAATTCTCGCGAGTGTGTTGGTAGGAATGCTATTTTCCTTAATGTTAGGAGTTGCAGCAATCAATTTTAACGCAGACCAGACATTGGTAGGTACAGCGTTGAACTTATTAGGACCTGCAGCAGCAGTAGTTATTGTAAGAGCATTAAACATGGCAGAAGATGCAGACAATGTATCTTCTACAGTAGAGTACAAACAGGCGAAAAAAGCTTTTCTTGTAAATATTGGAAAATTTGAATTTAGTTGGTTCATGTTACTTGCATTGATTCTTTTGATTGTGTCTTTCGTTGTTTTATACAAGACAAAGTTTGGACTTCGTTTGATGGCATGTGGAGAACATCCACAGGCAGCAGACTCTGTAGGAATCAATGTATATAAGATGCGTTACGCAGGTGTATTGATTTCTGGAGCACTTGGTGGACTTGGTGGATTGGTATACATCACAGCAGGTGTTAGTGAATGGAAATTTGAAAATGGTGTTGCTGGTTTTGGATTCCTTGCCTTAGCGGTTATGATCTTTGGACAGTGGAAACCAGTAAATATCGGACTTGCAGCACTTTTATTCGGTTTGTTCCGTGCCCTGTCTAATGTATATACAGGTTTCGATGCATTAGTTGCATTGAATATCCCAAGTACGGTTTACAATATGTTGCCATATATCATTTCTTTGATTGTTCTTGTATTTGTATCTAAGAATTCAAGAGCACCAAAGGCAGAAGGTATTCCATACGATAAAGGACAGAGATAGTCATGATGACAAGAGAAGAATTAATCGCATTACCAAAGATAGAATTGCATTGCCATCTGGATGGTTCTCTTAGCCAGGGTTTTATAGAAAAACGTTTGGGACGCAGTGTAAAAGCAGAAGAGCTTAGTGTGGCGGATGACTGCACAAGCCTTGCAGAATATTTGGAAAAATTTGCACTGCCGGGAGAATGCCTGATGGATGAAAGAGGCTTAGAAGAGGCAGCCTATGATGTGCTGCAGACTATGAGTCAGGAAAATGTCTGCTATGCAGAGATTCGTTTTGCCCCATTGCTTCATGAAAATGGAACGCTGAAGTGTGACCGGGTGATTGAAGCAGTTCTTCGCGGAATGGAGCGAGGAAAACAGACATTTGGTGTAGATTATGGTGTGATTACTTGTGCAATGAGACATCACAGTGAAGAAGAAAATAGAAGAATGATAAATATCGCGCGCACATACCTTGGAGAAGGTGTGTGTGCAGCAGATTTGGCAGGTGCAGAAGCATCCTATCCAATGTCAGAATTTATGAAAGTGTTTGGAGAAGCACAGAAGTTGGGGATGCCATTTACCCTTCATGCAGGGGAATGTGGCAGCGTGAAAAATATCGTAGATTCTGTTCAGGCAGGAGCTAGAAGAATTGGCCATGGAATTGCAATGCGCGGTGTAAGTGAACTGCAGAAAGAATTGGTATCGAAGAAAATTGGAATTGAATTGTGTCCGATTAGTAATCTTCAGACGAAAGCGGTGCAGAGCACAGCAGAGTATCCGATGCGAGAATTTTTGGACGCAGGTTTGAAAGTAACAGTGAATACAGATAACCGTACAGTTAGCAATACTTCCTTGACGAAAGAATTGGAATTTGTCCAGAAAATTTATGGTGTTCGAGATGAAGAAGTCTTGTTGATGATGAGAAATGCAGTAGATACTGCATTTGCGGATGATTCTGTGAAAGAGACATTGTACAAAAAATTAGTGGTAAGATAAACCAGAGCTGAGAAAGGTAAGCAAATCATGCGAGAGAAATATTTACATGAGGTTTTACCATTTTTAGAAAAAATAGACAAAGAACGTCAAAAACAATTCGAAGATTATTTTAGCAGTGCTCCATTATGGTTGATTGAACTTCTAAAATGCGAAGAAGTGGAAGCAGGAAAGGTGTTCATCCGTGAAAATGAACCGGCAGATACCATTTATTTTGTTGGTGAAGGACGCGTAAAGGCGACTGACTACCGAGTTTCAGGAGTTGCGTATGATTTTATGAAGCCTAAGAATGTGATTGCCCTCGGTGGGATGGAAGTGATTCTTGGATTCAACCACTACAAGACAACTTTGCAGACAGAGACAAGATGCACGATGGTCAGACTACCACGAAGTAAGTATGAAAAATGGCTTTGCTCCGATGTGGAAGCATTCCGAAAAGAAGCAAAGATTACATGCTTCTCATTGTTGGAAGAAGAACGGAGAAATCGATTATTTCTATTCTTTCAAGGAGAAGACCGATTGGCACTTCTGTTGCTGGAATGGTATGAAAAATTGAATCGGACAGGAACTGTATGTATCAAAGAAAGCCGTCAAAGCATGGCAGATGAAACGGGCCTCTGCTTAAAAAGTGTCAGCCGCTCCATCAAAAAGATGGTAGAAGCAGGATTAATCTCAAAGCGAGGAAATCATGTGGTGATGGATGCAGAGCAGTATCAGAGATTGAAAGTAATTATTGACGAAAAGAGTGAAAAAATATAAAAGTTGGGGGAGCGTGAAAATATGAGCGATTTATATCAGAAACTTGAAACTTGCCTTGCAAGTGTTCGTGTAAAAACAGATTTTAAACCAGAAGTAGCTATGATTCTTGGCTCAGGACTTGGCGACTACGCGGATGAAATCCAGATTGAGACAACGATTGAGTATACAGATATTGAAGGATTTCCAACATCTACGGTTGCAGGTCACAAAGGAAGATTCGTATTTGGGTATGTAGACGAAGTTCCAGTTGTGATCATGCAGGGAAGAGTTCATTATTACGAAGGATATCCAATGGCAGATGTAGTACTCCCAACTCGTTTGATGGGAATGATGGGAGCAAAGAAACTGATTCTTACAAATGCAGCTGGTGGTGCGAATCATGAATTTAAGCCAGGTGACTTTATGCTGATCACAGACCACATTGCAACAGCAGTTCCAAACCCATTGATTGGAAAGAACATTGATCAGCTCGGAGTAAGATTCCCTGATATGAGCGAAGTATACAGCAGCCGTATGAGAGCAATCGTAAAAGAAGAAGCAGAGAAATTAGGAATTCAGCTTCAGGAAGGTGTATATGTACAGCTTACAGGTCCAACTTATGAAACGCCAGCAGAAATCCGTATGTGCAGAGCATGGGGCGGAGATGCAGTAGGTATGAGTACTGCTTGCGAAGCAATGGCAGCTCGCCACATGGGACTGGAAGTGTGTGGAATCTCTTGCATTACAAACATGGCAGCAGGAATGTCCGCACAGAAGTTAGACCATAAAGAAGTGCAGGAAACTGCAGACCGCGTAGCTGTAGAATTTAAGAAGCTGATTACCGCGGTAGTGAAAAATATATAGTGTTTAGTAAAGTAAGAAGTTGCAGCATGTTTAAGGATGTGCTGTAACTTCTTTTTTGATAAGCGTAAAACAAATATAAATTTTGATGTTAGATGTGGTAATGCGCAACAAAGCATTATGTTTCTAAATTTCTTGGGGATGGAAGAATAAAAGAACTGCACCGATTGAGTAAGTTGGGTACAGGGCAAAACTTAATTTAGGACGTAGCCTTTTTGAAAAAGGCTACGTCCTAAATTATACATTTTTCCAACTCTCAGCATCAATCTCACCATGGATAAGTGAATTTTCAATCCATAGTTGCAGCGAATCAGCGGCGAGCGAAATTTTATTCAACATACTCTGAATAGATTTGAAATCATTGATTTCATCATCGGAAACTTTTCCATCCATAGTGATTTCAATCAAGCGATTTTTCTGTCCATCGATAAAATTAAGCGTTCCAATCATTTCCAAGACAATCTGAGACAGTTCTCTCATTTTCAACTCGGGCACATATTCGCGGCCAATTGGGCATTCGTGAGAACAGTAGTAATTTGGCAGCAGTGGCTTTTTGTATCCGCGCGCCATGGTAAGAATTTCGTCTGGCTGGGCGAGAGATTTGCCGCTTTCAATTTTCTCGATGCGATCAGCTGAAATATATTCGAGCAGTTCGCTGGCTTTCTCACGGGTGAGGTTCAATTCTTCTCGGCTGATCTGGTAAATATTTTTATTTTCTTTTGTAGATTTTCGTCCCATGTTCGATACGCTCCTTCGTAGTATTATTTCTAAAATGCTAATTTGTTCAGTTGACAAATTAGGCATGTTTAATCCGTGCTTTTTGTGATATTTATTTCGTTTACTAAAGTATATAATAAAAGAAATAAATTGTAAACGAAAGGGGAAATAGAGTAATGCAGGATGAATTAATGAGAAAAGAAATAAATGAAGCAATTGAAGCTGGTCAGAGAGCACTGATGAGCTTGCGTCAGGCGGAAAATAAACTTTCAAGCGCAAGAAATTGGGGGCTTGTTGATTTATTTGGAGGCGGATTTTTGACAGATATGATGAAGCATTCAAAAATCAATGATGCATCCCGTTACGTGGAGCAAGCGAAGTGTGATTTGCAGAAATTTCAAAGAGAATTAAAGGATGTAAACCTTCCAACAGGAGTGAAAGTAGAAATAGGTGGATTCCTTTCATTTGCCGATTTTTTCTTTGATGGAGTAATTGCCGATTATCTTGTACAATCAAAAATCGTAAATGCGAGACAACAGATTGCAGATGCCATCCGAATTGTGGAAGATACCTTGAGAAATCTAAGAAAATGTGTATAGAGAAACGTGGGAATGCCAAAAAGGTACAGGGCAAATCGCAAAAAGGTACATAGCAAAAGTCAATTGAGGACGTAGCCTTTTGCAAAAAGGCTACGTCCTCAATTGACTTTCAAAGGTATTGTGATATAATACCAATTGAAAGGGGTATGCATATGAGTACGGAAAAATTGGAATTGAGATACCTGGATTTGAAGAATGATATTTGTGCCCAGATTTACAAGGGTACCTACGAGAATGGCAAGAGAATCCCATCGGAGCGCCAGCTTGCAGCGGATTACGATGTCAGCAGAATTACAGTGCGCAAAGCGTTGGAGCTTTTGGAGGAAGAAAGCTTGATTCGGCGCGAGGTCGGGAATGGAACGTTGGTGCAATACCGCAATTGGGGAAACGAGACGCCTCTGGATATGTTCGCGCTTGTTGCGCCTTCGAAGAATCCATTTTTTTCCAGCTTTATTGCGGAATTTCAGAAAATTGCATGGGAGCACGACGCACTGCTTCTGTATGTGGAGATACCGGAGAATACATCGCTGGAGGATTGTCTGTTCCGGCTGTATCGAAAGAACATTAAGAATACGATTGTCTGGTCGGACGACCAAAGCGTGGATGAGGAGAAGCTACTTCGTCTGCGGAGCATTGGCATGAATTTTGTGTTTTTCGACACGGACGATGGTTATCCGTATGCGGATTGCGTTTACCTGGACAACGAGGATGCAATTAAGAAGTTAATTGCAAATTCGAAAAAAACTTATGAGAATTATTTATATGTAGGTTGGGATAACCTGAAGATTTCGAATATCAAAAAGCGTGAAGATGCATTTCAGACGCTTTGCCCAAAGGGCGAGATTATAGGGCTTCCATGGCGACGCGACCGCAAGCTGGATGAGCAGTCGCTGGAGCAAGTAGCAGCGAAGATAGAGCAACTGGGAACACAAGATACGTTGGTCGTATGCGAAGTTGGCGAGATTGGAAAGCAGTTGATTGAATACTTGTGTGAACAAAAGCGATGGCAGGTGGAATTTGCGGTCATTGATGATTTTGAGGGCGCGGAGAAATATCCGATTGCCATCTATCAGCAAGATTTGGCGAAGACAGCCAAGTTGATATATGAAAAAATGCAGGCGCAGGCTTTGAGTGGAAATGCCTGGAAAGCGGAGCTTGTGACTGTGAAAGGAAAATATCACGAAGACGCATCTGCAAGATAGCAGCACACAGAATGCTGAGAAAGGACGGACAGTTATGGGGAAAGAAAATGTAGTAAATCCAGCAATGGTTCCGCAACGGAAGTTGAACAACGGTATGGTTATCCCTGGAATAGGAATGGGAACATTTGGCAATGACAAGTTTACCTCCGAAGAAGTTGGAAATGCAGTTTACGGTGCCATAAAGGCAGGATATCGGTTATTCGACTGTGCAGCCGCATATGGAAATGAACCACAGATTGGAGCAGTATTTGCAAAAGCATTGGCGGATGGCATTGTGCAGAGACAGGATCTGACAATCATGACAAAAGTGTGGAACGATATGCATGGCAAGGGAGATGTGCTGGTGGCTTGCGCAAAAAGTCTCCGGGATTTGCAGTTGGATTACTTGGATGTGTATATGGTTCACTGGCCATTTCCAAATTATCATGCGCCTGGCGCTCATTTGGAAGGACGTAACCCAGACGCGGTTCCATTTTCAGTAGAAGAGTACATGTCTGTGTGGAGACAGATGGAACGACTAGTGGACTTGGGACTTGTAAAAACAATTGGAATGTCCAACATGACGATTACGAAATTAGAGCAAGTGCTTCCACTTTGCAGAATTAAACCTACTGTGCTGGAAGTAGAGATTAATCCAACATTCCAGCAACCAAAATTATTTGAGTATTGCATGGCACACGATATTTTGCCAATCGCCTACAGTCCAATGGGTTCTCCTTGCAGACCGGAGCGAGACACAGAAGAAGGAGATGTGGTGACATTTGAACTTCCAGAATTACAGGAAATTGCAAAGACGCATCATTGTCATCCTGCAACAGTTTGTGTGAAATGGGCGGTGCAGCGTGGACACGTGCCCATTCCATTTTCTATATATGAAAATGAATATGTGGGAAATCTGAGATGTACAACGGAAGATTTCCTAACGGCGGAAGAAATGGAACGATTGAGAAAGGCAGATAAAAATGCCCGTCTGATCAAAGGGAAGGTATTCCTTTGGGAATCGGCAAAAGATTGGCGTGATATCTGGGATGGTGAAGACGAATGGAATGTTTTGTAGGAATTGATGTAGGAACTTCAAGCGCAAGAGCAGTCGCAATTGATGTCAATGGAAAGACTATTGCAGCCGGCCAGTGCGAATATGACATTATTAAGCCAGCACTGAATCAGGCGGAACAGGACATGAATCATCTGTGGGATGCAACAGTTGCTGCGATTCGTCAAATGTTTGAAAAAGCACCGGAAATAAAAGGTGGCGTGAAGGGAATAGGCTTTTCCGGACAAATGCACGGGCTGGTGATGGTGGACCGAGAAATGAAACCAATCCGCAATGCGATTATTTGGGCGGATCAGAGAACATCAACGCAGATTCAGGAGATTTACCAAATCGTTCCTGAAGCAGAGTTTGGAACGGTATTTAATAACCGGTTGAGTGCAGGATTTTTGCTCCCATCATTAATGTGGGTGAAAGAACATGAACCGGAAAATTATCAAAAGATTTACAAAGTAATGTGTCCAAAGGATTATATTCGTTATCGCATTTGTGGAGAAATTGGCACAGAAGCTTCAGATGCAAGCTCTACAGGAATGTGGAATATGAAGCAGCGCACCTGGGCATATGACATTTTGGAGAAATTAGACATTGACGCGGCGATACTTCCAGAAAGTCGCGAAGCTTATGAACAGGCAGGAGTTGTGACCAAGGAATGTGCGGATTTAACGGGGCTGGAGGCCGGATGTGCAGTAGCATTTGGCGGCGGAGATTCGCTGATGATGGAACTTGGAAATGGAATGATCCGCGGAGGACGAATGGCTTCCACAATTGGAACCGCGTGTCATTTGACTTGTGCTTTAGATCAGCCACTATATGATCCAAAGCTTCGCACGAATACGTGGTGCCATGGAAGTGAGAAATTGTGGAGTATCATGGGGGCACATTTAAGTGGCGGCGTTGCACTGAAATGGTTGAAAAATAATATCCTCGGCATGGGAACATTTGAAGAAATGTCCGAGATTGCGGAAAGAGTTCCGGCAGGAAGTGAAGGACTGTTGTTCTTGCCATATTTGAATGGAGAGAGAACTCCGCACAACGACCCAGAAGCGAAGGCGGTATTCTTGGGAATGACGCTTCGCCATAACAAGGAACATATGATTCGCAGTACGATGGAAGGAATTGTCTACAGCATGAAAGAGTCCTACTCGATTTTCCAGTCCTTGGGGATTACTGCAGACAGAATCATTGCATCTGGCGGTGGCGCAAAGAGCCATGTATTTCGCCAGATTCAGGCAGATATGTACGACGCGCCAATTTATACAAACCGCGAGAAAGAGCAGGCATCTCTTGGTGCTGCGATGACAGCGGCAGTAGGGTGCGGCTATTATAAAGACTACGAAGAGGCATGTGAACACATGGTTCATCTTGGTTCAGAAGTGGTAGAGCCAATTCGCGAACATGTAAAAGTTTACAATGAAGGATTTGAAAGATTTAAAGAAATCTATAAAGCAAATAAACATATTTTCTAAGAAGGGAAGGAACGAAGTTATGGAATTATTATTAGACACAGCTAATTTGGAAGCAATCAAAAAGTACAACGATTATTACAACGTGATTGGTGTAACAACAAACCCATCTATTTTAAGTAAAGAAAAACAGCCATTTTTCGAAACTTATGAAAAAATTCGTGACATCATTGGCGAAGAAAAACAGCTTCACATTCAAGTGACAGGACGTACTTGTGAAGAAATGTTGAAAGAAGCGGAAACAATCGTCAAACATTTTGGAAAAGATGTATTTGTAAAAGTTCCAACTATCGAAGAAGGTGTGAAGGCGATGAAATTGCTTCACAAGGATGGATACAAATTAACCGCAACAGCAGTGCTGACACCACAGCAGGCATTTTTGGCAGGTTCTGTGGGAGCGGATTATGTGGCTCCATATGTGAACCGTATGGCAAACCTGAATATCAATCCATACGAAACAATTACACGTATTCGCAAGATTTACGATAACCAGGGAATTTCAACAAAAATTTTGGGTGCAAGTTTCAAGAATACACAGCAGGTTATGCGTACCTACGAAGCTGGCGCAGAGGCAGTGACGGTGGCAGCAGAACTTTTGACAACAATGTGCTCCAATGGTGTAGTAGATTCCTGGGTGACAGGATTTGAAAAAGACTGGACAAATCTTTACGGAGATCGAAGAATCTACGAAATGGAATAGGGAAGAATTCTTCTGATTTTGTTGACGAGAATCAGAGGGAAAGGTATGATAAATAATAGAAAATTATGGTAGGAGGAATAGGCTCATGAAATTAACATTAGCAGGCATTAAAGATCGTCAGGCATGGGAAGAGGCCGGAATTGTATTACCATCTTATGACGTAGATGCAGTGGTAGAACGTACAAAAGAATCACCAATGTGGGTACATTTTGGAATTGGAAATATTTTCCGTATTTTCCTTGGAGGAATCGCTGACAGACTTCTTGAACAGGGATTGATGGACAAGGGAATCACTTGTGTAGAATCTTTTGACTACGATGTGGCAGATATGATTTATAAACCATACGATAACCTTGGAATCAGCGTGATTCTTCATGAAGACGGGCGTGTGGACAAGAAAGTCCTCGGTTCTATGGCAGAAGTTGTGAAAGCACAGTCTGCAGATGCGACTGAGTGGAACCGTTTGAAAGAAATTTTCAGAAATCCAAGTCTTCAGATGGTATCTTACACTATTACAGAAAAAGGATATGCATTAAAAGGTACGGATGGAAATTACTTCGGATTCATCAAAGCGGATATCGAAAATGGTCCAGAAAAAGCAACAAGCGCAATGTCTGTTATGGTTGCAATGTTGAAAGAGCGTTTCGAAGCAGGCGCAACACCAATCGCTTGTGTATCTATGGATAACTGTTCTAAAAATGGACAGGTACTCCGTAATTCCGTTCTTACAATGGCAAATGAATGGAAAGACAGAGGATTTGTGAGCGAAGAATTTGTGGCATGGGTAAGTGATGAAAGCAAAGTGTCATTCCCATGGTCAATGATTGATAAGATCACACCACGTCCAAGCATCGAGATTGCAAATGGATTAGAAGCTGCTGGTGTTGAAAATATGCAGCCAGTAATTACATCTAAGAAAACATTTATCGCACCATTTATTAATGCAGAAGAACCACAGTACCTTGTTGTGGAAGATAACTTCCCAAATGGACGCCCTGCATTTGAAAAAGCTGGCGTATATATGGCAGACAGAGATACTGTAAATAAATCCGAAAGAATGAAAGTAACTGTATGTTTGAACCCAATTCATTCTGCACTTGGTACATACGGATGTGTATTCGGATATGATTTGTTCTCTGATGAAATGAAAGACGAAGATATGTTGAAATTAGGATATCTGGTGGGAGCAGAAGGAATGGAAGTTGTTCCAGATCCAAAGATTCTTTCTCCAGAAGAATTCTTCAAAGAATGTATGGAAGTACGTTTCCCAAACCCATATCTTGGAGATACTTGTGCAAGACTTACAGTAGACATTTCACAGGGACTCAGCATTCGTTTTGGTGAAACAATCAAAGCTCATATGGAAAAACATGGAACTGCAGCACATCTGAAAGGAGCTCCACTTGCAATTGCAGGATGGCTTCGCTACTTGTTGGGTGTAGATGATGCAGGAAATACTTATGAGTTGAACCCAGACCCACTCAATGAAGAAATGACAGAGAAACTGGCAGGAATCGTTGTAGGAGATTCTTCTAGCTTGAAAGATCAGTTAAAACCAGTACTTGCAAATGAGACAATCTTTGGTGTTGACTTATATAAAGCAGGATTGGGAGAGAAAATTGAGGAAATTTTCAGAGCCTATATTGCAGGTCCTGGCGCTGTGAGAAAAGCAGTGCAGGGATACTTGGCTGAATAAGAAAATATAAGAATTTATTTATCAACAAGCTTAATGCAATTTCAACAAAAAAGGGTCTGCCTCGGCAGACCCTTTAAATAATTTCATTATTCAGAAATCTTAATAACAGCTTTTACAATGTCAGCTTTATTATTCATGCTGTGATCCATAGCTTCCTGAGCCTGATCTAATGTAAAGATGTCAGTAACGATTCCTTTCAAGTTTACTTTTCCTTTTGCAACAGCATCGATTGCCATTGGGTAAATGTGACGGTAACGGAATACAGTCTTGAATGTAAGTTCCTTATCAAGTACAAGACTCATAGGAAGTGTCATTTCGCCAGTTTTGCTGTAACCAACGAGAACGATGTTAGAGCCTTTTCTTGCCATGTGGATTGCCTGAACAGTTGTAATCTGTGTACCAGCTGTTTCGATAACAAGATCAGCACCACGACCATTTGTTAATTCCATTACCTTTGCAACAACATCTTCTTTTGCACCATTGATTACACCAGTTGCACCAAGTTCCATTGCTTTGTCGAGACGTTTTTCCATAATGTCTACAACATAAACTTCAGATACTCCACGAGCTTTCAATGCCATCATAGATACAAGACCGATACATCCAGCACCCATAACAACTGCTTTCTGTCCAAGGTGAGCATCTCCCTGAATTGCTGCGTGGAATCCAACTGCTAATGGTTCGATCAAAGCACCTTCCATAGTGTCAACATTTTCAGGAAGTTTGAAGCAAAGGTCAGCTTCGTGAGCAACATATTCCTGGAATACACCGTCTACTGGTGGAGTTGCAAAGAAAATAACATCTGGGCAAAGGTTGTATTTACCTTCACGGCAGAATTCACATTTTCCACAAGTTTTTCCAGGTTCAAGAGCTACTTTGTCGCCAACTTTTAAATGAGTAACATTTTCACCAACTTCAACAACAACACCACCTGGTTCATGACCAAGTACGAAAGGTGGTTCTACAACGTAATTGCCGATTGCACCAGTTTCATAATAGTGCATATCAGAACCACAAATTCCTACATAATCTAATTTTACAAGAACTTCATCAGCTGCAGGTGTTGGAATATCTCTTTCCACAAAGCCCATTTTTCCAATGCCTTCCATTACAGCTACTTTCATTTTTCCGTCCATAATAACTTTTACCTCCTAAGAATACCGAGACTTTTTTAAATGGTTTAATAAAGTTTATGCTACTATTATGTTTTGTGAATGGAAAAATGTCAATATCTAAATTTAAATTATTTCCAATCAAGCATATAACGCTGGAAAATAACTGCATCACGAGCGTCTTTGTCTAATTCTTCTTCAGTTGCCCCCTTGCTGATGTCGTGCCAGATCTTGATATCAGAACCAACCTGACCACCCATGAGAACGAAAGGTTCCATAGTTACATGACCGTCATATTTGACATCGCGAAGCGCTTCGCCGATTTCTTTCCAAGGAGTGTGACCCTTGCCAGGGACCTTACGATTACGTTCTCCTGTGTGGAAATGCCCAAGGTATTGTCCGGCAGTGCGGATAGCATCGCCAATACTGTCCTCTTCAATATTCATATGGAATGTATCCAACATGACCTTAACATTCTCTTCATTTACTTCCTTGACAAAAGCAACGCCTTCCTCAGCAGTGTTCAGAATATGATTTTCAAAACGATTTAAAACTTCCATGCCAAGATTAATATCATACTGTTTTGCGATTGGCGCTAAAATCTGCATGCCTTCCACACTGCGTTTCCAATCCTCCGGCTTGTCAACAGTAGAAAAATCTACCGGCCAGTAAGAATAAAGAGCGCCACCAATCAGATGAATGTCAAGCTGTCCCATGACATCAAAAAGACGTTTGTACCATTCCAAAGCACCATCACGAACTTCGGGATTTCCCATGTTGTGATGTGGCGCAGGACCATAACCTGCAGTCAGCTCAATTCCGTTGTTTTTCGCACAGTCGCGGAGAGCCTTGATCATGTCAGGAGTATACTCAGGGAGTGGCTTAGCGCCGATTTCCAGGTAGTCGAATCCAAGACGGGCAACCTTCTCAACATAACGAAGATAGTCAGCTTCCCATTCATGTTCCCAATACGCATAATAAATTCCGTGTTTCATTATGATGAACCTCCTAAAAAAATTGTTGAAGATAGTATAGCACAGTTTCAATTTAGGACGTAGCCTTTTTGCAAAAGGCTACGTCCTAAATTGAAAAATGCCCTGTACCCAATGTGCAATTTGCCCTCACATTCTGTCAAATGATAGGGGATGCATGTGCAATATGCAAAGAAAAACCGATTGAACAAGGCTAAAGGAAGTGCTATAATGAAAAAAGTTTCAAGAGAGCAGTGGTGCAGCTTGATAAAGTTATAGAAAGAAAAGGTAAGTAGTACAGAGATGAATGGTAGAGCGAACACTCTGGAAGTGAAAAAGATAAATAAGAATCGAATCTTTCGATATATGAACGAGACTGAGCAGTGTAGCATGTCAGAAATATCCGCAGCGTTATCGCTGAGTGGACCGACAGTATTAACAGCGGTGAATGAATTAAAAGAAGCTGGTCTGGTTCGGGAGAAGGGAGAATTTAGTTCGACAGGTGGCCGCAAGGCAAAGGCGTTTGAAACGATTAAGGAAGCAGCATTTTCGATTGGTGTGGATATCACACTTCATCATATTGGAATTGCGTACACGGATCTGAGTCGTTGTGTGTTGGCATATGAGAGAATTCGAAAACCTTTCAGTGACACGGAAGAGTATTTTGAAGAAGCAGCAGCGGAGGTTGCAGAGTTTGTGGCGAAGCATCAGGTGGACGAGTCTAAGATTGTCGGTATGGGAATGTCTATCCCGGGAATTGTGAATCAGGAGAGCCAAACCATTCACCGTTCTCACGTGTTGGATGTGCAGAGAGACCCAATTGAGAAATGGACTTGCAAGTTTCCATATCCTTGCGAGATTCTTAATGATGCAAATGCAGCAGCGATTGCGGAGTGCCATGACATGGACAAAAGCGGCGGTCTGATTTACCTTGCGCTGAGCAATTCCGTCGGCGGTGCAATTGTATTTGATACGGACAAAAATCAGATTGTGAACGAACACATTTACGTGGGAGATAATTGGAGAAGTGGTGAGTTTGGGCATATTGTGATTCATCCGGAAGGTAAGAAGTGTTACTGTGGAAAAACAGGATGTCTGGATGCGTACTGTTCTGCATACAATCTCGCGAACCTTGAAAATGGACGATTGGAAGATTTCTTTGAAAAATTAGAAAACGGCGATTTGAGACATCAGAAAGCATGGGAAGAATATTTGAGAAATCTTGCGATTGCAGTAGACAACCTGCGCATGTGTTTTGACTGCGATATTGTCCTTGGTGGTTATGTCGGTGGGTTTATGGAACCATACTTGCCACAGTTAAAAGAGATGGTTTCCAGAATTGATATATTTGAGAAAGATGGAAAATATGTGAAGGCCGGAAGATATAAAAAAGAGGCATCAGCCCTCGGAGCCGCTATTTATCAGGTGGATGGATACATTGCCAAAATTTAGGCGATGTCGTGTGAAGATAATTGTATGATGTGCACAAAAACTTGGAAAATATTTTGGAGAAATTTACGTCTTGTATAAAATTATAGTTAGGATTTATAATATTTACAAACATTTGCAAACCACTTTTAATAAACGTTTTAAAAAAGTTATGAGTTAATCTTATTTCATAGAATAAGATCAGCGACCAGAAGGAGGAGAACGGATCATGGGAATTATTGAAAAAATGAGATTGGACGGCAAAGCAATTTATGTAACAGGAGCAGCAAGCGGAATCGGAAAATGTGCAGCGATGGGATTTGCTGAAGCTGGAGCAAACGTTGCAATTGTTGACCTTAACTACGAAGGCGCTGTAAAAGTGGCAGAAGAAATTGCAGCAGCAACAGGATCTAAGACAATCGCAATCAAATGTGATGTTACTAATAAAGAAGATGTAGAAGCAATGGTAGCAAAAGTTGTTGAAACATACGGAAAATTAGATGCATGTTACAACAACGCAGGAATTTGTATCAACGCTCCAGCAGAAGAGATGACATACGAACAGTGGTTAAAAGTTATCAACGTTAACCTTAACAGCGTATTCCTCTGTGCTACAACAGCTGGTAAAGTAATGTTAGAACAGGGATATGGTTCTATCATCAATACAGCTTCTATGTCAGGACACATTGTAAATGTTCCACAGCCACAGTGTGCATACAACGCATCAAAAGCTGGTGTAAGCATGCTTACAAAATCACTTGCAGTAGAATGGGCTAAGAAAAATGTTCGTGTAAACTGCATCAGCCCTGGATACATCGGAACAGAGTTGATTATGAACAACAAAGCACTTGTACCACTTATGGAACAGTGGAATGCAATGGCTCCAATGGGAAGAGTTGGTAAGCCAGAAGAACTTCAGTCAATCCTTGTTTACTTGGCAGGAGATAGCTGCTCATTCACAACAGGATCTGACATCATCGTAGACGGAGCATTTACATGCTTCTAAGAGCAAAAAGCTCTACATAATTTAGATAGCTAATAGCGTGGCTATAAAAAATATTTTTAATACTTTTATAAGGAGGAAAAAAAGTATGAAGAAAAAAGTTTTAAGTGTAATCTTGTTAATGGCAATGGTTGCAACAATGCTCTTTGGATGCGGAAGCAAAGAGGAAACAAACGAAGAAGGCGGAGATGCTGAAGCATCAACACCAAAAATCGGTATCACAATCCAGTCTCTGAAAAATGACTACTGGGCAGGTGTTATGGGCAAACTTGAAGAAGTTTTAAAAGAAGCTGGTTGGGAATACACATTGATCGACTGTGAAGACAACGCAGCTACACAGGTTTCTCAGGTTGAAAACTTCATCACAGACGGATGTGACTTCATCATGGTTCACCCATCAGATGCAGCTTCATTGGAAGGTATCTGTGGAGAAGCTCTTGAAGCTGGAATCAAAGTTATGTGCTGGGACGACCCAATGGAAAACACAACAGCTAACTGGGTACTTGATAACACAGCTCTTGGAAGCGAAATCGGAAAAACAGCAGCTGCATTTATCAACGAACACTACACAGCAGATGCTCCTGCAAAAGTTGTAACAATCGGATATCCATCAACAAAAGTTCTTCTTGAAAGAGAAAACGGAATCAAAGCTGGTCTTGAAGAAGCATGTGAAGGAAATTACGAAATCGTAGCATCTATCGAAGGTCTTGAAGCTAACGACGCTTTAACAAACGTTGAAACAGCTCTTCAGGCTAACCCAGATGCAACTGTATTCGTAGGTGTAGGTGCTGGTGCTATGATCGGTGCTAACGAAGCTCTTCTTCAGCACTTCGGTGGAGCTGGAAACATTCCAGAAAACGTTGGTGTTATCACAACAGACGTTACAATGCAGCAGTTAGAATCACTTCAGGCTGGAGACGAAGCTGTAAGAGCTATCGTTGGATTCGAAGGATCTAGCATGGACACAGCTAAAGCTTGCTTCGATATGTTCGAAAGAATCATCGGTGGAGAAACATTCGAAGGAGACGCTAGAAACGTTTACAGACCAACAAGTGCTATCACATTAGATAACATCGAAGAAATCATGGCAGGTATGTAATATCTGATTTTGCCGATATTATTAAGGTTAACTAATTAGGGGCGGCATTTATGCCGCCCTTATCATAATATTTTCACGGGGGACGAAATATGAGCGAAGAATATGTATTGCAACTACAGCATATAAGAAAAGAATACCCGGGAGTTGTTGCGCTGAAGGATGTTACATTGGAATTGAAACCAGGGGAAATCTTAGCACTGATTGGTGAAAACGGTGCAGGAAAATCTACTCTTATCAAATGCTGCTCAGGAGCAGTAATTCCAACTTCCGGAAAGATTATTGTAAATGGCAAAGAATACACAAGTATGACCCCTCAGCTCGCAGCAGAGAACGGAATTGCAATTATCTATCAGGAATTTAACAACGTAAAGGAACTTTCAGCAGCAGAAAACCTCTTCTTGGGAAGACCTATTAGAAAAGGTGTAATGATTGATAAAAAAGCTATGGAGCGTGAAGCTGCAAAAGCATTTGAGCAGTTACACATTAAGATTGATCCAAAAGCTTTGATGAAGGATTTAACAGTAGGATATCAGCAGATGGTTGAAATTGCGAAAGCAGTTCAGCAGAATGCTAAGATTTTGATTATGGATGAGCCTTCTGCTCCGTTAACAAGTGCGGAAGTAGAAAGCATGTTTGAAGTAGTAGAAAGACTTCGTAAAGAAGGTGTATCTATTATCTACATTTCTCATAGACTTGAAGAAATCTACCGTCTGTCAGACCGTATCGTAGTTCTTCGAGATGGAGAATATATTAAAACATTGATTACAAAAGACAGTGAAGTTCAAGAACTGATCAAATTAATGGTTGGACGTGAATTGACACAGACTTATCCACCAAGAAAAAATTGTATAACAGATGAAGTGACATTGGAACTTCAGAATATATGCGGTAATGGTGATAAGAATATGAACCTGAAACTTCATAAGGGAGAAATTCTCGGTTTGGGTGGTCTGGTAGGTGCTGGACGTACAGAACTTGCAGAATTGATCTTTGGTGCAAAACCAATAGAATCAGGTAAGATGATTTTTAAAGGAAAAGAAATCAACCCGAAGAGTCCAAGGGAAGCAATAGATTTGGGTATTGCACTTGTTCCAGAAGACAGAAAACGTCATGGAGCGATGCTTGGAATATCTATTAAGAATAACATTAATATGCCAATTTATGAGAGAAACTCTAAATTGAGCGTGATTGATTCTAAGAAAGAGTTGAAGATTGCAGAAAAACAGCGTGATGATATGGCAATTAAGACTCCAACACTTAATCAGCTTGTTAAGAACCTTTCTGGTGGTAACCAGCAGAAAGTTATTCTCGGAAGATGGCTGGCAGCCGATTCTGAGCTGATTATCTTTGATGAACCTACTCGTGGTATCGACGTAGGAGCAAAATACGAAATCTACAAATTGATGAATGATTTAGTAGAAAATCAAGGTAAGTCAATCCTTATGATTTCTTCTGAAATGGAAGAATTATTAGGTATGTCTGACCGAGTAATCGTACTGGCTGAAGGTGAGATGACTGGTGAACTTTCAAAAGAAGAATTCAGCCAGGAAGCAGTTATGACATTTGCATCTGCAGCAGCTAATAAAGAGGAGGCTTAATCTAATGAAAGAGAATAAAGTATTAAACGCAATTAAAGCGAATGCAATCTGGGTAGTGCTTGTAGTACTTGTAGCGGTATTTACAGTTGGTAACCCAAGATTTATTACAGCAAGTAACCTTTTGAGTTTGTTACGTCAGGTATCTATGTTTGGTATCGCATCTATCGGTATGACATTCGTTATCCTTCTTGGAGACATCGACTTGTCAATCGGTACAATTGTATCTTTCGTAAACATTTTCTGTGCGTACTTAATGGTTAACATGGGTGTGAACATGTGGATCGCAATTCTGATTACATTAGTTGTATCAGTAGTTATCGGTCTCATGAATGGTTTCATGGTATCTACAATCGGTATGCCAGCGTTGATCGCAACATTTGCTATTCAGACATCCTTTAGTGGAATTACATACATCCTTTGTGGTGGTCTTCCAATCAATGGATTTGATGAAGGATTCAAAGTGTTTGGTCAGGCTTATGTAGGAATCGTTCCAGTACCAGTAATCATCATGATTGTCTGCTTTGCGATTGGTTCATTCATCCTGAACAAAACATATTTTGGACGTTACTTCTACGCAGTAGGTGGTAACATTGAAGCAGCAAAACTTTCAGGTATCCGTACAGGAAGAGTAAAATACTTAGTATTTGCTTTATCTGGATTCTTCGCAGGACTTGCAGGTATCGTAATGTTGTCTCGTACAAACTCTGGTATGGCTAACGCTGGACTTGGATTCGAATTCGACGTTATCACTTGTGTAGTTTTAGGTGGTGTATCTGTAGCTGGTGGTTACGGAAGAATGTCTGGTGTAGTAGCTGGTACATTCATTATCGGTGCTCTCCAGAATGGTATGGTACTTATGAACATTGACCAGTATACACAGGACGTAGTTATGGGTGTCGTACTTGCACTTGCAGTAGGATTTGACTGCTTACAGCAGAAAAAACGTTCTAACTAATCAAATAATTTATGATGAGCAAAATCCCAGCAAATCTTATATTTGCTGGGATTTCTTGCAATTAGATATATGCAGGAGGTGCTGAAACATGAAAATGAAAGCAGCAGTATATCATGGTCCACAAGATCTTCGAGTGGAAGAAGTCGAAGTGAGAGAATTAAAAGAAAATGAAGTTTTAATTCAGGTTAAGTATTGTGGAGTGTGTGGGACAGACGTTCATATTTTTCATGGCGATGGAGGAGCATTTGAAGTGCAGCCACCATTGATTCCAGGACATGAATTCTCCGGTGTTGTAGCAAAAGTAGGAACTGGTGTTACACGAGTGAAAGTCGGAGATCGTGTTAGTGGGGATCCAAACGATATGTGTGGTGAATGCTATTTCTGCAAGAGTGGAAAACAGCATTTCTGTACCAACAACATTGGTGTGGGAACAACCGTAGACGGTGGATTCGCGGAATATGTCATCATGAGAGAAAAACAGGTCTATAAATTCTCAGAGAATTTAAGCTTTCTTGAAGCAGCAATGGCAGAACCAATCTCATGTTGCTTGAATGGAATTGACCTCTGCAATATTAAACAAGGTTCAACAGTTCTGATTATTGGAGCGGGACCGATTGGAATGATTGCGTTGCAGTTAGCAAAGTATTCAGGAGCTTCTAAGCTGATTCTTTCAGAACCAGTAGAAGAAAAGAGAAATATTGCATTGAAACTTGGTGCAACGAAAGTTATTGATCCAATTCACGAAGATGTGCAGGCGGTGTTGGATGCATACTGTGAGAATGTAGATGTTGTCATTGAATGTGCAGGAAATATTCATACGCAGGAAGATGCGGTGAAATTCGCAGGCAAAGGAGCAACTATAATGTTCTTTGGTCTGGTAGGTCCAGAAGATAGTTTCCCATTGAAACCAGATATGGTATTCAAAAAGGAATTAAAAATCACATCCTCATTTATTAATCCATATACGTACGAACGTGCGATTGCAGTTCTTGAGTCAAAGACACTGAAGTTTGAAGACATCATTACAGATGTTGTGCCGTTAGATCGTATTGGAGATGTATTTACGAAACCAGAGTACAGAAGAACTGGAAAAGTAATGATTGAAATTTCAAAATAAAAACTTTCTAATAAGGAAAGAGAACGGAAGGTAACGGAAGTGAATAGAGCAGCAAAGAGAGAAGCTGTTTTCACATCGAAAGAGGTATATGAGTATAGAAAAATTAAGTTCAAATGAAATAAAAATTAAGAATAGACAACTGATTTATCAGTACATCAGAAGCCATCAGCAGGTATCAAAACAGGACATTGTATTAGCTTTGCAGCTGAGCCTTCCAACGGTAACACAAAATTTAGAATATTTGAAAGAACAGGGACTGATTGACACGTCCAAGAAGATTAAGAATACAGGTGGACGAAATGCGACTGCATTTTCTTATGAAAAAAATGCAAAAGCATCCATCGGCGTGTATCTGACAGCGAATAAGATTAGTGCGGTTGCGCTGAACTTATCCGGTGAGATGTTGGGGTTCGAGAAAGAATATATTCGATTTAATCTCGAGAGCGATGAGTATTTGAAAAAAATCGCGGAAGTTGTGGAAAACGTAAAGGAAAAAGTTGGAATTGGTGAAAAACTCCTTGGAGTTGGGATCGCAGTTCCTGGCTTAGTCTCCAGTGAAGGTGATTATGTAACTTATGGTTTGACTCTGAACTTCAGCGGCAAGAGATTGGAAGAAATTGCCAAGTATATTCCTTATGAATGTCGATTATTCCACGATTCGGTAGTAGCGGGATATATGGAAGCCTGGACGAACCGAGAACTGGTGAACGGTTTTTACATCAGTTTAAGCAACAGTGTGGGTGGATCTTTGATTGTGGATAATATCGTTTACGATGGAAATACACAAAAAGGCGGAGAAATTGGTCATACGACTGTAGTGGCACATGGTGGTAAAAAGTGTTACTGTGGAAAATCAGGATGCTTTGATACGGTGTGCAATACAGAGATTCTGCTGGAACACACAGATGGAAAACTGGAGACATTTTTCGAACGACTAAAGTCCGGGGATGAGGTTGTCACAAAAGTGTGGGATGAGTATCTGGATAATCTTGCGTATGCGGTCCACAATATGCGTATGCTACTGGATGGTACAATTGTACTTGGTGGATATCTTGGTGCATACATCGGAGATTACATGGATGATCTTTGTGAACGTGTAGATCAAAAAAATCCATTTGGGGATAAAGCGAAGGATTATTTACAAGAATGTGGATATAAGACAGAAGCTGCGGCATCTGGGGCAGGAATTTACTTTATCGATCGGTTCATGGCAAATATTTAAAGTGTGTAACTATACAAAATAGATAAAAAAGAGATTACGGTTTTATGAATAATGCAAATTGACGGAAAACCGAGAATATTTTATTATATTAATGTCTTTTATAAAAGTGGTTTACAAAATGGTTTTTAAATGTTTAGTAGGAGGAAGACTATGCAGTATTTATTAGGTACAGATATCGGAACATCTGGTACAAAAACAATTATGATGGATACAAATGGTAAACTGATTTCACAGGATCTTCAGGAATATGATGTTCTGACACCTGCTCCACTTTGGGCAGAACAGTGGCCAGATGTATGGTATGAAGCTACAAAGGATTCTATTCGTAACTGTGTAGCAAAAGCAAAAGAGGCAGGAGTAAGTGCGGAAGATATTAAAGGAATCGCAATCAGCGGATTATATGGCGGTTCTGGAATTCCATTAGATGAAGAGATGAAACCAGTTCGTCCATGTATGATCTGGATGGACCGTAGAGCAGATAAGGAAACACAGTGGGTTCTTGATAATGTTGGAGAAGATAAACTTTACGAAGTAACTCACAACGGAGCAGACCCATATTATGGATATACAAAGATTCTCTGGATGAAG
This sequence comes from uncultured Lachnospiraceae bacterium, assembly GCA_964591105.1. Taxonomy (GTDB): domain Bacteria; phylum Bacillota; class Clostridia; order Lachnospirales; family Lachnospiraceae; genus CAZPZR01. The sequence goes on from CAZPZR010000005.1 coordinate 25,362, forward strand.
AACAATGAACCAGAGAACTGGGCTAAGACAAAATTATTCCTTCCTCCAAATGACTATGTGATTTATAAATTAACAGGTGAAGTAGCAATTGACTATTCATCTGCAGGAAATCTTGGCGGTATTTTCGATATGAATACACGTACATGGTCTCAGGAAATGTGCGATGCAATGGGAATTCCAATGTCTATGATGCCACAGAGAATCGTAGAATCTACAGATATCGTTGGTGGAATGACAAAAGAAGCAGCAGAAGATCTCGGTGTGTGCGAAGGACTTCCAGTAATCGCAAGTGGAATTGACTGTGGAGCAGCAAATATCGGACTTGGCGTATTTGAAGCTGGTGTGTATGCAGCAGCAATCGGAACATCTATGTGTGGTGCTTTAATTTCAAAAGAAAAAGCAAGAAAAGGATTAATTTCCTGGCCATACCTTTACGATGCAAAGAACCTTGCATATCATTTCGCAGGTGGAAATACTGCAGGAGCAATTGTAAAATGGTTCCGTCAGCAGCTTTGCCAGTGGGAAATTGAATGTCAGAAAAATGGTGGACCAAACAGTTACGATGTATTAAATGGACAGGCAGAAGCAATTCCAGCAGGTAGTGAAGGTCTTGTAGTTCTTCCATACTTCATGGGAGAAAGAAGCCCAATCTGGGATTCTGATGCAAAAGGAACAATCGTTGGATTGTCACTGACACATACAAAAGGACATCTGTATCGTGCATTCTTAGAAGCAGTTGCATATTGCTTAAGAGATTCTATGGAAGCAACAGCAGATGACATGGGAGAATACATCCTGATTGCTGGTGGTGTTACAAAGTCAAAAGTTTGGAGACAGATTTTTGCAGATGTAACAGGATATCCAGTTGTTTGTCCAGTATATGATGTAGAAGCAAATATGGGTGACGTAATGCTTGCAGGTATCGGAACAGGTATCCTTACATACGAAGAAGTGAAAAAATGGCAGGTATTGGATGAACCAATTCAGCCTAACAAAGAAAATCATGAAAAATATAATGAATTCTTTGCAGTATATAAGAGCATTTACAACAACTTAAAAGAAGATATGAAGACATTAACAAAGATTCGTTAATCGTTTTGAATATGTATCAAAGAGACCTTTTCGCAAGGTCTCTTTTTTCTATAAGGAATTAGAGGAGATGATGTTAACCCCACATTGATTGTGGAGTGAAAACCACAGAATTCCACAAGTTCTCAACGTTGCATAGCGTATATATCATTGATATAATAAAGAAAACAACAAAAACAAACAGTGATGAGAGTGAGAAAGGATGAACATCTATGAAAACGGAATTAGAAATTAAACAAGAGATGTGTGAAATCGGAAAACGTGTATATAACAGAGGAATGGTGGCATCCAATGACGGTAATTTTTCTGTGAAATTAAATGAAAACGAATTCCTTTGCACACCAACAGGAGTAAGCAAAGGATTTATGACACCAGAATATATTTGCAAGGTAGACGCGCAGGGAAATACACTGGAAGCAAATGAAGGGTTCCGTCCATCTTCTGAAATCAAGATGCATATGAGAATTTATCAGGAACGTCCAGATGTGAAAGCGGTAGTACATGCGCATCCAATGTATGCAACAACATTTGCAATTGCAGGAATTCCGTTGACAGAGAAGATTATGCCAGAGGCAGTTATTTTCCTTGGAGAAGTACCACTTGCGAAGTACGGAACACCATCCACAGTAGAAGTTCCTGATTCAATTATGCCTTATCTTCAGGATTATGATGCAGTGCTTTTGGAAAATCATGGTGTACTGAGCTACGGAGATTCTCTCCTGGCTGCATATCACAAGATGGAATCTGTAGAATTCTACGCACAGCTTTTATATCAGACAAAGATGATTGGCGGTCCACAGATTTTAAGTGATGAACGTGTGGAAGAGTTATACGAACTTCGCAGAAATATGAATATTGGTGGAAAACATCCTTGTTTGAAAAAATAAATGCGCAGATGCGAGGTGACAAAATGAGTGAAAAATCAAAGAAAACATTAGCATTTGACTTTGGTGCATCCAGTGGGCGTGCAATCGTTGGAACTTTGGAAGATGGAAAGATTACGATGGAAGAAGTTCATCGATTTTCCAACGACCCGGTGATGGTAAATGGAACGATGTATTGGGATACGCTTCGCCAGTTTTACGAGATTAAACAGGGAATTGTAAAGGCAAAAAAGTGTGGAAAGATTGAAAGTATCGGAATTGACACGTGGGGTGTAGATTTTGGTCTTTTGGATGAGCATGGAGAACTTTTAGAAAATGCAGTTCACTATCGAGATGAGCGAACCAGAGACATGATTGAAAAAGTATTTGCAAAGATTCCACAAGAAAAATTATACGAGATTACGGGAAATGAATTCATGTATTTTAATACGATTTTCCAAATGGTGGCATTGAAAGAAAAGCGTCCGTGGGTGTTGGAACGTGCGAAAAGCTTTTTATTTACGCCGGATTTGTTTAACTATTTTCTGACAGGAGTAAAGAAGGGCGAGTACACAATGGCGACAACGTCGTCCATGTTTGACATCCGCGAAAAGAAATGGTCCAAAGAGGTAATGGATGCGTTGGGATTCGAAGAAAGCTTCTTCCCGGAAATTGTGGAAAGCGGAACAGTTGTTGGAGAATTATCATCTGATATCTGCGAGGAACTTTCGGTAGAACCGGCAAAAATCATTGCAGTGGCATCCCACGATACAGAGAGTGCATCTGCAATCGTACCAACTCAGGAAGATGATTTTCTGTTCATAAGTTGTGGAACATGGAGTCTCTATGGAACAGAATTGGAACATCCAGCAATTAATGAGACATCACTGGAACTAAGTGTAAGTAACGAGGGCGCTTACGGAGGAAAAACAAATTTCCTGAAGAATATTGCTGGACTTTGGATGGTGCAGGAAAGCCGCAGACAGTGGAGACGAGAAGGTCAGGAGTACAGTTTTGGAGAATTGGAACAATTTGCAAATGCGGTGGAACCTCTACAGAATTATGTGGATGTAGATGCAGACAGATTTGTTGCTGCCGGAAATATGCCAAGACGTATCCGCGCATTTTGTGAGGAAACTGGACAGAAAATTCCAGAATCTGTAGGAGAAGTGGTGTGCTGTATTAATCAGAGTATTGCATTGAAATACCGAAGCGTATTAGAAAAGATTGAAAAGTGCCTTGGAAAGAAATACAACAAAATTCACATGATTGGTGGTGGGATTCAAAGCAAAATGTTATGCCAAATGACTGCGAATGCCACAAACTGCCAAGTGATTGCGGGACCAGTAGAAGCGACAGCTCTTGGAAACCTTGCGGTACAGTTTGTAACTCTTGGAGAAATCAAGGATATTAAGGAAGCGCGCCAGATTGTTGCGAATTCAGAAGTATTCCAAGTGTACGAACCAATGAATACCAAAGAATGGAATCAGGCATACGAAACATACAAAAACATATTGAAAAAATAAAGAAAACAACAAAAACCACAAGAAACCACAAAAATAGTGTTGACTTGTGAAGATTGGCATGCTAGTATTTAACGAGAAAAAACGGGGAAAACCACAAAATCACAGAAAATCAAAGAGAGAGGTGATGTGATGCTGGCGATAGAAAGAAGAAACAGCATATTGGAAAAGCTGCAGAGTGAAAAGCGAGTAGTAGTCAGTGAACTGAGCACCCAATATGGAGTTTCAGAAGAAACCATCCGTCGAGATCTAGAAAAACTAGAGAATGATGGACTAGTGATTAAAAGCTATGGTGGAGCAGTTTTGAATGAACACAGCGTGTTCGATTTACCATTTAATGTAAGAAAGAACAAACAGATTGTGGAAAAACAACAGATTGCAGAATTACTTGCGAAAATCGTACGAGATGGAGAGGCAATTATGCTGGATGCAAGTTCCACATCTGTATATATAGCAAAGAAATTAAAGGAAAAGAAAAAATTAACCGTAATTACCAATTCGGTAGAAGTTCTGGTAGAGCTTTATGACATGTCCGAGTGGAATGTGATTTCTACAGGAGGTGTCTCCAGACAGAAGTCATTTGCATTAGTAGGAGCACATACAGATGAACTGATCAGTTCTTACCATGTAGACAAGGCAATCATTTCCTGCAAAGGATTGGATATTGAGGGTGGATTTACCGATGCGGATGAGTTAAATGCAAACTGTAAGCGCAGAATGCTTCGAGCAGCGAAAGAACGAATCTTGACAGTAGACAGTTCGAAGTTTGGCGAGGTTGCATTTAAGAAAATTGCCGAGTGGGCAGATATCACAACGATTGTGACAGATCAGAAGCCAAAAAAAATATATTTGGATGAATTTGCAATGCAGGGAATTACCTGCATTTACCCAGAAGCATAAGACGAGAATTAGATTTACAGGAGGAATTAATTATGCCATTAGTAACATCAAAAGAAATGTTGAACAATGCACAGAAAGGACATTACGCAGTAGGTGCGTTTAATGCAGAAAATATGGAAATGGTGAAGGCAATCATCGGAGCAGCTGAAGAATTGCAGGCACCAGTAATGATTCAGACAACACCATCTACAATCAAATATGGAACAGTAGAGACATTTTATGCAATGGTAGCTGCTGAAGCAAAGAAAGCGTCCGTTCCAGTTTGTCTGCATTTGGATCACGGTAACAGTTTTGAACTTGCAGTACAGGCAATGAACGCAGGGTACACTTCTGTTATGATCGATGGCTCTCATGAAGATTTCGAAGGAAATGTGGCAGTTTCTAAAAAAGTAGCAGATGTTGCCAATGCACTTGGAATTCCAGTAGAGGCTGAACTTGGTAAAGTGGGCGGAAAAGAAGATGATCTTGAAGCAGACGCAGATACAAATACAGATCCACAGGAAGCGAAAGAATTTGTAGAAAGAACAGGAGTTACTTCTCTCGCAGTTGCGATTGGAACTGCACATGGTTTCTATGTAGGGACACCAGTCCTGGATAAGGAACGTGTGTCTGAGATTCGTGAATTAGTTTCCATTCCATTGGTTCTCCACGGAGCATCAGGATTAAGTGATGATGATGTAAAAGAGTGTGTAAGCCGAGGAATTTGTAAAGTAAATTTCGCAACAGAACTTCGTGTGGCTTATACAGATGCATGTAAAAAACTTCTGGAAGAAAAACCTGAAACTTATGACCCAAAGAAATTAGGAGTAGTTGCAATGGCAGCTGTAAAAGAATTAGTGAAGGGGCGCATGAAAGTGTGCGGTTGCGACGGAAAAGCAAACGTATAGTTGAAAGGAGTCAGTATGAAGCAGTATTTATTAGGAATTGATATTGGAACAAGTGCTTGTAAGATTGCGATTTTTGATGAAGCTGGAAATGTGTTGGCAAGCGGAAATGGAGATTACAACGTATACTATCCAAAACTTGGATGGGCAGAGCAGAACCCGGAAGAATGGTGGGCTGCTGTTTGTAGAGCGATAAAAGCAACTTTGGAGAAAGGAAAGATTTCTCCAAGTGATATTGTGGGAATCGGAATTGATGGACAGAGTTGGTCTTCAATCCCAATCGGCAAGGACGGAGAGGTTCTTTACAACACTCCAATCTGGATGGATACAAGAGCTGCAGAATTGTGCGAGCGCGCACGAATGGAAGTTGGAGAAGATAGAATCTTTGAAGTTGGTGGAAATGCATTTATGCCATCGTATACAATGCCAAAGGTTATGTGGTTTAAAGAACATTTACCAGAGGTTTATAAAAATACAGAGAAGATTTTACAGTCTAATAGCTATATTGCATTTAAACTGACAGGAAAAATGACACAGGATCTGACACAGGGGTATGGCTGGCAGTGTTTCAACATGCGAAAAGGAGAATGGGACCTGGATCTTTGCCGTGACTTGGGCGTGGATACCCATTTACTGCCAGATATTTACAAATGCCATGACATCGTTGGAACTGTGACAAAGAAGGCAGCAGAAGAGTGTGGACTTATCGAGGGAATTCCTGTTGTAGCAGGTGCTCTGGATGCAGCATGTGGAACTTTGGGGGCTGGTGTTGTCCATGACGGAGAAACACAGGAACAAGGCGGCCAGGCAGGCGGTATGAGCATCTGTATGGACGAATACAAAGCAGATCGACGTTTAATCTTATCCTTCCATGCAACATCAAACCAATGGATTCTTCAGGGAGGAACTGTTGGCGGCGGTGGTGTTATGCGCTGGCTGGAACAAGAATTTGCAGATTATGAAAGAATCAAAGGAAAAGAAGTAGGAAAGAGTTCGTTGACATTATTTAACGAGATTGCAGAGAAAGTTGCACCAGGAAGCGACGGACTGATTTTTCTTCCATATATGTCTGGGGAACGTACTCCGATTTGGGATCCAAAAGCAAAGGGAATGTTCTACGGCTTAGACTTCAGCAAAACAAAGGGACATTTTGTGCGTGCAACAATGGAGGGTGTGGCATTGTCTCTTCGTCATAACCTGGAAGTGGCAGCAGAAGCAGGTGCACATGTAGGAGAACTTCGCGCAATGGGTGGTTCTGCAAACTCATTGCTTTGGACACAGATTAAGTCTGATGTGACAGGAAAGAAAATCGTGGTTCCATCTTCGGATACTGCGACATCTTTGGGAGCAGTTCTTTTGGCAGGTGTTGGAATTGGAATGTACAAGAATTTCGAAGAGGCAACAGAAAAGACAGTTGTACTCAAGAGAGAACATGAACCAAATATGGCAAATCAGGCAGTATATGATCAAACATACGAGACCTATTTGAAATTATATGAAAATTTGAAAGATGTTATGCATGGAAAGTAGGAAGGAGAAAAGGAAAATGGCTGACATGATGAAAGCAGGCGTGCTTCACGCAAGAGAAGATCTTCGTTTTGAAGACATTGAGAAACCAGTGGCTGGCGAAGGGAAAGTATTGGTAAAGGTGAAATATACAGGAATCTGTGGTTCTGATATTCCACGTGTGAATGGAGATGCATGTCATTTCTTCCCAAATATTCTCGGACATGAGTTTTCAGGAACAGTGGCAGAGGTTGGAGAAGGTGTTACTTCTGTAAAACCAGGAGATCGTGTAGCTGGAATCCCACTGCTCCCATGTATGAAATGTGATGATTGCCAGAAGGGAAATTACTCATTATGTAAACATTACAGCTTTGTAGGTTCCAGAGAATTTGGAAGCTTCGCAGAGTATGTAGTTGTACCAGAGAAAAATGTTGTAAAATTCGATGACGAAGTGTCCTTTGAACAGGGGGCGTTCTTCGAACCAGCAACAGTTGCTCTTCACGGATTACAGAGAGTTCCATATGAAGGTGGAAAGACAGTAGCAATCCTCGGCGGTGGAACTATCGGAATGTTTGTAATGCAGTGGGCAAAGATTTTCGGAGCTAGAGAAGCAGTTGTATTTGATATTGAACCAACACGTCTGGAATTAGGAAAGCGTCTTGGCGCAACAGCTGGAATCAACACATTAGATGCTGATTTTATGGATCAGGCAATGAAATTAACAAATGGAAAAGGATTTGACTACGTATTTGAAACAGCAGGAAATACAATCACAATGAAGATGGCATTTAAACTTGCTGCAAATAAAGCAAATGTATGCTTTGTTGGAACACCAACAAGAGATTTGAGCTTTACAGTGGAAGAATGGGAAAATATGAACCGTAAGGAATTTACATTAACAGGTTCCTGGATGTCTTACAGCGCACCATTCCCAGGACAGGAATGGACAAATGTTGCACATTACTTCAAGACAGGTGACCTGAAGTTTGATGAGTCCTTTATTTACAAAAAGATTCCATTGGAACAGTTAGCAGATGCGTTTGAATGGTATAAAACACCAGGAACTGTAAAAGGAAAAATTCTGGTAGATAGTGAGCAGTAATCTGAAAATCATGTGAAGAGGAAAGTGAGGAAAAGAATATGGCAGCAAAACATCCGTTACAGTTGATGATGGAGCACAGAAGAAATGGAGAAAAAGTTGGAATCCCATCCTATTGCAGCGCGAACAAATACGTGCTGGAAGCGGCATTGGAACGAGCAAAGAAACGCAATCAGCCAACGCTGATCGAAGCAACAGCTAATCAGGTAAACCAGTTTGGCGGTTATACAGGAATGCTTCCAATTGACTTCAAAAATTCTGTGATGAAAATGGCGAAGAAATTAGGTGTGGAAGAAAATCTGATTATTCTCGCAGGAGATCACCTTGGACCACTGACTTGGGCAAATGAACCAGAGGCAGAGGCGATGGCAAAAGCAGAAGTTCTTGTACGTGAGTTTGTGCTTGCAGGATTTACAAAGATTCACTTAGACACCAGCATGAAACTTGGAGATGACTCAAAGGAAGAAATGCTTGCGACAGAGGTGATTGCAAAACGTGGAGTTCGACTTTACAAAGTATGTATGGAAGCATACGATGAATTACTGAAGACAAATCCAGAAGCAATGCGCCCAGTATTTATCATCGGAAGCGAAGTGCCAATCCCAGGAGGAGCACAGGAAGCAGAAGAAGGAATCAGCGTAACAAAAGCAGCAGATTTCCGTGACACGGTAGATACATATAAGCGTGTATTCAAAGAAGAAGGCGTGGAAGACGCATGGCAGGATGTAATCGCAGTAGTTGTACAGCCAGGTGTAGAATTTGGCGATGCACAGGTATTCTACTATGACAGCGAAGCGGCAGCAGACCTGACAGGAGCATTGAAAGATTATCCAGAAATCATTTTCGAAGGACATTCCACAGACTACCAGAGCAAAGAATGTTTGAAAGCAATGGTAGAAGATGGAATTGCAATCCTGAAAGTAGGACCAGCATTAACATTTGGACTTCGTGAAGCACTCTTCGCATTAGACCACATCGAAGAAGCACTTGTGCCAGAAGAAAAACGTGCACATTTCATCGATACATTGGAAGAAGTAATGTTAGAAAATCCAAAGAACTGGCAGAAACATTACCACGGAACAGAAGAAGAATTAGCATTCGCAAGAAAATATAGTTTCTCTGACCGCGCAAGATACTATATGGGAGAAGAAAAAGTCCAGAATGCAATCGATCAGTTGCTTGCAAATCTGGAAGAAACAGGAATTCCAATGAGTATCCTGCATCAGTATTTACCAAAACAGTACGATAAAATCGTGGCTGGAGAATTAGAAAATACACCGGTAGAATTGATAAAAGATGGTGTTGCGAATTATATGGAAGATTACGAATACGCATGTTAAAAACGTAACAGGGGACGTAGCCTTTTGCAAAAAGGCTACGTCCCCTGTTACGTTTTTAACATGCGTTTTTCCATTGACAACCAAATGGTACTAACGTACAATACCATTAAGAACGGGCGGGAGGTATACGCTATGGTTTTACGTATTTTCCAAAAGGGATTTAATTATTCGCAGGATGGCCAGGGGAATCGTCTGGTTTACCACTTGCAAGGATGCAATATGAAGTGTCCGTGGTGTGCGAATCCGGAGGGGATGCCGCCAGAGGGCGTGATCTTCACGGAGAAGGAGTGGCTCATACCGGAGCTTTGTCCAAAGGGAGCTATCCGCGAAGGGGAATTGCATCGGGAGGTGTGTGCAGGATGTGTGGAACGGCCATGTTTGCAGACGAAGCGCCGAAGCAAGGGAATTCGTCTCTCGTGTGAAACAGTGGATATTGCGGAAGTATATGAAGAGATTCTCGGTAGTAGTCCCATGTTTTACGATGGTGGCGGTGCGACATTTACTGGTGGCGAGGCAACGATGCAGTTTGAAGCATTGAAGGAATTGCTGATGCGCTTAAAGGAAGCTGGCATCCACACTGCGATTGAAACCAATGGTTCGCATCCAAGATTGCCGGAACTATTTCCGTATATCGACCAGCTGATTATGGATTGCAAACATTGGTCGTCGGAAAAACACAAGGAGTTCACGGGAGTTGGTCTGGAAACGACAAGTAGGAATCTGAAACTGGCAGCAGAGTGCGGGAAGCAGCTGGATGTGCGGATTCCACTGATCGGCGGCGTGAATGACCAGGAGAGTGATATGGAGGAATTTGTAAAATTTTTCCAAACATTTGCGACAGAAAACGTGACTTTTGAAATTTTAAAATATCACGAATTCGGCAAGAAAAAGTGGCAAGAATGTGGATGGGAGTACCAGATGAGCGACGCAGCCAATGTCACATATGATCAGATAAAGAAGTTTCAGCAGCTGATACAGGCAAGTGGATTAATTTATAAAAAAAGTTGAGAGAATCATAGAAAAATAGGAGGATAAGGAACATGTTGCATGCAGAAAAAATTACGGAACTTGCAAAAAAGCGTTTCCAGGAAGAGCGAAGCCTGAATCATTTAGAAGGCTGGTTTTTGGCGAAAGAAATCCAGCGAGAATGTGATGAGAGATTTAAAAATGATGCGGATTGTATTCGAATTGCCAAAACACAGGTAGAAGTTATGAAGCGATTACCATTAACGTTGGGGGATTATCATGTGTTTGCGGGGACACAGGACGACTCTTTCGCTCGCTCTTATGCGCTAATCAATCCAGCATTTACAGTGGATTCCTTCTGCGGATACTGTGATCCGGTCGCTGTATTTGGAGATATTGATCCAATTGGGGATATTACGCAAGAACGTATTAATGACCTGAAAGAATATAATAAGCAGACGGCTTACGCAGATGCGCTTGTGAAAGCCTATGATATTGCGGGAAACAGCACAGAAGAAGCCATTTTTTTCATTGAGCAGGTAACCGGACATTTGATTCCGGATGTTCGTCCACTGCTTGCCGAAGGGACGATAGGAATTCGTGCGAAAATTGAAAAAAAACAGGCTGCATGTACAGATGAACGAAAAGATTATTTTGAAGCTATGAAGATTTCGCTGGAGGCATTGGAAGTGCTGGCTGACCGTTATGCAGATCTGGCAGGTGCAAAGGCCGCTGAAGCTACAGGAGATACAAAGGAACAATTTGTAACTATGGAGAAAGCGCTGCAAAAAGTGCCAAGACAAGGAGCAGATAACCTTTTCGAAGCGATTCAATCTTTCATTTTAATCTGGCAGACCATGTGTCTGGAACAGACACCGAACCCATTTGCATTTTCTGTAGGAAATGCAGACCGTATTTTTGAACCATATCGCGCGAAAACGGAGATGAGCCGCGAAGATGCTGCTGCATTATTTAAACATTTACTCGTATTTTTCAACGTGGCTGACCGTAGCTGGGCCATTTCTCAGAACTTAATTGTAGGTGGAAAATCTGTGGATGGAGAAGACCTTACAAATATGAGTTCCTATGCGCTTTTGGATGCATACTATGACATGAATCTTCCACAGCCAATTTTGTCTGTGAAATTACATAAAAATACACCACAGGAATTATACGAGAGTCTGGGAAGATTCTTCTTTACGCCGGGCTGCCTGACTCCGTCACTGTTTAACGATGACAGCGTATTTGAGGTTTTGAAGGCACATGGCGTTGCTACGGAGGATTTACAGGATTATTCTGTTGCCGGTTGCCAGGAACCGCTGATTATGGGTAAGGATAACGGCAACACAACGAACAGCTGGCTGAATCTTGGAAAAATTCTGGAACTTGTGTTAAATGGCGGAGTTTCAACTATCACAGGAAAGAAATTTGGAAAGACAGACGAGGAAAATGGTTGTAAAAATAAGTTGGAAGTTCTGCAAAATGTACGTGAAATCTTCTATCAGAATGTAGACGAGTACGTGGACAAGATGACGGCATCCGCCAATGCGGCTTCTGAGGCAATCGGACTTTTGCAGGTTCCATTTTTATCAACCATGATGGGCGGTGTTGAATCTGGAATTGATACTCGCGATACGAAGAAGCAGGGTACAAAGTATAACGGAAGTGGTTGCTTGATTCATGGACTTTCCGTAGTCGCAGATTCCTTTGTTGCAATTGACACATTGCTGGAAGAACGCCCAGAAGACGCAGATCGATTGATTGAAGCGCTCCGAACAAATTTTGAACAGGATCCAGAGCTTCATCAGTATCTGCTGAGTTGTAAAAAATATGGAAATAATATTTCGAAAGTAGATTTGGAAGCAAGAGAAATAGCAAGCAGAGTTGCAGATATTGTGGCATGCAAGAAAAATTATCTTGGCAATCCATTCCGCAGCGATTTTGCGACACCTTCTACACATTTGCTTTACGGTTATTGGGTAGGTGCAACGCCAGATGGAAGAAAATCCAGAGAGATGCTTGGATATGGTGTGGATCCACTGTATGGAGAAGCACATCAGGGACTTGGATTCCGCGTACTTTCAGGCATGAAACTTCCATATGAAAAAATGAATGGCGGTTATGCTTCTCATTTTGGTATTAATCCAAATTATTTCAAAGCGGACAGTTTTGAAGGAAAAGGGGTAGAATTCCGAGATAAAATTGTAAATCCGTTGTTCTACAATCCTGCAAATAAAGAAATTCAGCCATTTTACTTATATGTAAATGTAACAACACCGGAAATGCTTCGAAAAGTGCTGGCAGATCCTAAGAAATATGCGCCAAGTGGTGTATACATTATGAGAATACATGGAACATTTGTGAATTTCTTAGATTTATCGCCAGCAATCCAAGAAGACATTATTAAACGTCTGGATTTGGAATCCACGAGCATTGCATAAATTTATAAAAGAGTTTTTAATACACTTGCAACAGATGCAGTGATATGATCTGCATACTGTTCAATTCCAGGAGCGGCATTCGCCATGGCATAGCTGGTACCTACAAGTTGGAGCATTTCCACATCATTGTACTGGTCGCCAAAGGCAATGCCGTTTTCTGGTTGTAAATGCAGATGACGCAATAATCCGGCAAGAGCAGACCCCTTGTTGGCATTGGGCGCAATAAAATCAGTCCAAAGGTTTCCAGAAGTCACAACCTTGATTTCAGAAGAGAAGCGCTCACTTAAAAAAGAAGTCAAAGCTTCATTTCCTGAAAAATCACAGATGGCGATTTTTAAAAATGTCTCATCCACTTCATGAAGATCAGAAACAACTTTTGTATCATACCCCGTAATATCCCGAATGTGATGAATGAATCTAGAATCCTCAGAATCGGTGTAACAGTAGGATTCCGTTGACAATGTAATGTGTCCCTCGCCAGGATACTGTTTGACAGCGTCAAAAATACGAAAACCGAGTTCGCGGTCAATGACGCCACGGGAAATCACCGTCCCATCATGCACACAGAGGGAACCATTTTCTGCAACGTAAGAAATCTGATCTTGTACAGGTGCAAATAATCTCCGTAAGTTCGCATACTGTCGGCCACTTGCCGCGATAAAGTGAATTCCGCGCGCTTTCAACTGTAAAATAAGATCAAAAATTTCTGGGTCTAATTGTTGTGCACCGTTTTGAAGTAACGTGCCATCCAGGTCACTTGCCACAAATTGAATCATAGAAAGACGCTCCTTTTCTCTTTGCTAGTTGATAATTAAGTCAGACACTATTATAATATAAAAGAAATACAAAAGGAAGATGAGGTTTTAAGTTATGAAAATAGCAATTGGTAATGACCATGCAGCAGTAGAGATGAAGAATCAGATCGTGGATTATCTGTTGGAAAAGGGATATGAAGTGGAAAACTTCGGAACAGATACAAACGAAAGCTGTAACTATCCAGTATATGGCGAAGCAGTTGCGAGAGCAGTTGCAGAGAAGAATGCAGATCTTGGAATCCTGATCTGTGGTACAGGAGTTGGAATCTCTCTTGCAGCAAACAAAGTAAAAGGGATTCGTGCAGTTGTGTGCTCAGAACCATTAACTGCAAGATTGTCCAAGCAGCATAATAATACGAATGTATTGGCATTCGGAGCTAGAATCATTGGAATCGAAACTGCTAAGATGATCGTAGACGAATGGCTGGCTGCTGAATTTGAAGGTGGCAGACACCAGACACGCGTGGATATGATCATGGCAATTGAAGAAAAATAGAAGATGAAATAACATCGAAAATTAAAGACCTGCAGGAGTGTTATAAGTACTCCTGCAGGTCTTTTGCTAATGTTTCTTCAATTGAGATAAGCCGGTGACATAGATCGACGGCAGGTCTTCGGGCAGAAGGGTATTCGTTGATATATTTGCGGAGAGATTTCACTCCCATATTGCAACCGTCAATGATTAGGTCAGCGGCAACGGAAGTACTGTCATCTAGAGCAAGCTTGAAATTTGTCTTTAACCAGGACATGCCTCGGGCTACTGGATTTGGTTCTTTTTCTTCACTGTGATATTGCTTGAGCATGACCTGTACTTCTTCTAAAATCTGCTTGTGATGCTTCTTGCTTTCACTGAGAATCTGGTGAAATTTTGAACTGTCAACAAACTCCAGAATTTCGTCTAGAGATGTTATGGCCATTTTTGCACCAGCATCACATTCTTTTAGAAGATGGATGGTATCTTGCGTTTCCATAAAATGCCTCCTTGCTGTTGTAAGTGTTAGGAAAAGTATGTGTGAATGTGGAAAAATTATGCACAGAATCCGAAAATTGTGAAAAACATAGAAGAAATGAGAAAATCTGTGGGCTTTTTACTTGTTCGCATACATTGGAAATGATAAGATAGTAAAGATAACATACGAGAAAGTCATGGAGGAAAAATTTATGCAGAAAAGTAAAGGCTCAATTTTTGAATGGGATGGAATCCCACAGTTTAGGCAAGCACTTCCAATGGCACTTCAGCATGTAGTTGCAATGATCGTAGGGTGTGTAACACCAGCAATTATCGTGTCAGGAGTTGCAGGAATCAGCGAACAAGATCAATTGATTCTGATTCAGACGTCTTTGTTTGTGTCAGCAATCAGTACACTTCTTCAGTTGTTCCCAATCTACAATAAAGGGAACTTTCAGTTAGGATCTGCACTTCCAATGTTCGTTGGAATTAGTTTTGCGTACGTTCCAAGTATGCAGGCAATTGCTGCATCGACAAATGTGGCAACTATCTTAGGAGCACAAATTGTAGGCGGAATTTGTGCAGTCATTGTCGGGATATTTATTCGACAAATTCGTGTTTTATTTCCACCAATTATCACCGGAACAGTTGTATTTACAATAGGATTATCTCTTTATCCAACTGCGATTAATTATATGGCAGGCGGAAGCGGAAGACCTGGATATGGTTCTTGGCAGAACTGGTTAGTTGCTATTTTCACACTGGCAGTTGTAACAGGACTCAATCATTTTGCAAAAGGTATTCTTAAACTGGCGTCTATCTTAATTGGAATTGTTGCAGGTTATGCATTTTCAGCATGCTTTGGATTGGTTGATTTATCTGGAATTTCGACTGCAGGTTATTTCTCAGCACCAAAATTATTACATTTTGGAATTGAATTCGAGCCATCTGCATGTATTGCAATCGCAATTCTTTTTGTAATAAACTCTATTCAGGCGATTGGAGATTTTACAGCAACTACAACAGGAAGTATGGACCGTGAACCAACCGATAAAGAAGTACAGGGCGGAATTATTATGTACGGATTATCCAATATTTTAGGTGCGTGTGTATCTGGACTTCCAACCGCAACATATAGCCAGAATGTAGGAATCATTACAACGACAAAAGTGGTAAACCGCTGGGTATTAGGGTTGGCAGCAGTCATCTTGATGATTGCAGGATTCCTTCCGAAATTTTCCGCATTACTGACAACAATTCCATATGCAGTACTGGGAGGAGCAACAATTTCCGTGTTTGCATCAATTTCAGTAACGGGTATGCGATTAATTACACAGAGCGGATTGAATTATCGAAATGGAGCAATTGTTGGATTGGCAGTTGCACTTGGCGTTGGTGTGACACAGGCATCCGCTTCTTTGGGTGGGTTCCCAGAGTGGGTAACTACAGTATTTGGAAAATCACCAGTAGTATTAGCAACAGTAGTTGCAATCATTTTAAATATCATTTTGCCAGAAGAAAAGAGCGAATAAACAAGACGAGGAGTGAAAATCATGGCGATTGAAAAAGTGAAAGAATATTTCAAAAAATATGATATGGAAGAAAAGGTGTTGGAATTCGATGTGTCTAGTGCAACCGTTGAACTTGCTGCAGAAGCGCTACACTGTGAACCATGTAGAATTGCGAAGACGCTTTCCTTTTTCGTGGGCGATGAGCCGATTCTAATCGTGACAGCAGGAGATGTAAAAATCGATAATGCAAAATATAAAGCACGATTTGGAAAGAAAGCCAAGATGATCTCGGCGGAGGAAGTTGAAACCGTGATTGGACACGGGGTAGGAGGTGTGTGTCCATTTGCAGTCAGTGAAAATGTTACGGTTTATCTGGATGAATCATTGAAAAGATTCACGACAGTATTCCCAGCATGCGGAAGTAGTAACAGTGCGATAGAACTTACAATCGAAGAGATGGAGCGCTACTCTGGATATAAAGAATGGGTAGATGTCTGCAAGATGATTTTGGGCTAAACATCCAATGAAAATATTATTTTCTTCTTGATCCGCAGGTTCTCAAAAAATAAAATTTTTATACAAGGCAGTCATACACTTCGGTGGTGTGGCTGCTTTCTTTTTGTTCAATTGCTATACAATTTACGCAAAATACCTTTAATGCACTCTTTCAATAGAATGAAATCACAAAGAAACTATAGAAGTTTTGAAACCGGATTCGCGAAATTTACAGGGCCTCTTATGTAACAAATTTTGCACATAGTGTGCAGTACATAAGGAGGACTTTGAAATGAAGAAAATGACATTGCGAGAAGTGTGTGAACAGGTGGGTGTGACCAGAAGAGCAGTACAAGGGTATGAAAAGATTGGTCTTGTGGCACCAACAGGAAGAAACAAGTATGGCTATTTGTTGTATGATTGCGAAGCGGTGGAGAAAATCGAGAAGATTAAGATGTATCAAGATTTCGGTTTCCAGTTAAAACAAATTGCTGCGCTTTTCCAAGCATCAAAGGAGGAATATGCATTGAAGATGGAACAACGTCTAGAAGAAATGCGTGAAGAACTGAAAAAATTAGAAGCAAATATTCAAAAGTTGGAAGAAATTCTTATGATGTAGAACTGAGTAGGCAGTGGGTATCCACTGCCTACAGACGATGATTTTTGGTAGGTCATTCTATTGACTGCACGCAGCGTGCAGTTTTAACGTCATATCATGAAAACTTATATTTAGGAGGAACGATGATGAGAAAGAAAATTTGGCTAATGATGTTGGTAATAGTTATGATGCTGACTCTGACAGCATGTGGGGATGGAGAGAAGAACGCGAATACGAATTCATCCAATTCGAAATGGGATAGCGACAGCATAGCAAATGTACTTCCTTATCCGGAAAAAGGGGAACTGGACATAACACTTGATGAGCCGGAAAATTTCAGTGCATTGTTGGAGGAACTGACGAAACAGGATTGGGAAGAGTATTTGGAACAAATTCAGGAAAGCGGATTTACAGTTGACGTGGAGAAAATGGGGGATACATATTCTGCACATAATGAAGAAGGGTACAAATTAGATTTAAATTATTATGACGAAAATTTATACATAGATCTTTATGCGCCAAAAGAGTTTAAAAAATTAAGATGGCCAAAGAGTGACATCGCGAAACTTTTACCTGTGCCGAAAGCAAAGGTTGGCGTTACAGAATGGGAAGGGTCTTATGGATTTTTAATCTATGTGGGTGAAACGTCTATTGATGATTTTAATGATTATGTAGATGCTTGCGAAGACAAAGGATTTACGGTTGATTATGAAAGAGGCGACAAGTTTTATTATGCTGACAATAAAGAAGGTTATCAGCTGACCTTGCGTTATGAAGGATTCGAAACAATGTTTGTTAAAATTGAAGAGCCGATAGATTTTTTTGAGGATGATATGGATTGGGAAGAAGACATTGATGAATCTGAAGATGAGGATGATAGCAAGGATTCTGTTGATGCAGATTTGAAGGCATTTTTAGATGAGTATGAGGAGTTTATGGTCGAATATATCGAATTCATGGAGAAATACGAGAACTCTAGTGATACGCTGTCTATGATGGATGACTACACCGAAATGATGGAGAAATATGGGGAATTCATGGAGAAGCTTGAGGAATATGATGAAGACGAAATGTCAGCGGCAGATGCAGCATATTACTTAAAGGTGACGAACCGTGTGAATGAGAAACTGTTAGAAAGTTTGTAGAAGAGACGAGGCCTGTCTCAATACCAGTTGGGTGCACTCGTCGGTGTTTCAGATAAAGCAGTATCAAAGTGGGAGAATGGAGTTTCAAAACCCAGAATTGGTACTATTGGAAAATTATCAGATGTGCTGGATATCAGTGTAGACGAACGGTTGACTTGCGAATATGCTGCTTTCGATATGAAGAGAAAGTAGCATATTCGCAATGATGAATGAAATAATTGATAAAGCAAGAAATAAAATGTGGAATAGATTTGCCGGAAAAAAATTGCCCTTGCGGAGAAACCTATAAAAAAGACGGATTTGGTATCAGTGAGATAATATCCATTATTTAATTGTAATGAGATTTCTGTTTCGGGGAATGCAACGCCACATTTAAAGAAATGTTTACAGAAATATTTTGAAGGCTATGGCTTAATCCGAGAATTTCGTATTATTAGCGATGATGAGACACAGAATGACAGTGAGGAACAATTTATAGTAACTAGATATGCGTTAATGCCAAAAGACGCAGCAAAGAAATATCCGGAAGAAATCATCTATGGACAATCGGAAGAATATTATGCGCTGCGCGTAGAATATTCGATGTTGACGGTGGTAGAGAATGCTAGTGAACATATGAATTAAAGGAGACTGTGCGTAAGGGAAAATATACGCGTAATCGGATGTCGGAAGAAACAGAGAAACTTTTATTCTCCTGTGACGTACCGGAGTGGTACGTAGAAAGCATGAAAAAAATACAATATTTGTTTCCGGAAACACATTTGATCGAAATACTGAAGAGGGATATATGTAAGTTTATAGCATTAGAAGTATAGTTGTGATGGATTAGGCTGATTTGCAGAAAAAGTGCGAATCAGCCTAATTTTAATGGGAGTAAAGAGGCGATTATCACAGAGGAAGCGTGCTGTATATATAGATGAAAGTGCAGTAAGGTGGTATAATGAAAGCATCTTATTGACGGTTTGAAAAATAAATTATATAGAGAAAATGCAGAGAATCAGTCGGTAGATGCATCTCTATATTGAGAGGGGGATTACATGGTAAAAGCAGAATTAAATTACAATCCATATTTGTTGGAAACAAAAATAAGATTAAATGGGCAAGAACCAAGAATCAATAGTCTTGTAGAAAAATATCAGTATGAAGTTCTTCAAAATTGGATTGGAAAAATTCCATCGATTTTTTATGATGAAATGAATGGATACGGTTTTGAGTTGGAGTTTTCAGGTACAAAGCTAGAATATGAGGATTTGCAAATTGCATTTACAGATGCGGGTGTGGACAACGATATGGTTCGTTTATTTCATAAAAATGAATTGGATTGTAGGTTATCCAAAACAGAAAAGATAGATGAGTTACTAAATTGGTTTGAAAAAAATCCAAATCGTAAATTCGATTTTACAAGTTTTAAGGAGCAGAATAAAGAACACTTTAATAACGATTATGTATGTGTGTTATTAAATGCACCTTCCGGTGCCCATGAGTTAACGTTGAAGTATAATGTATCCATTGAAAACATTAACGACGTAGGTGAAATGGAAAAGACAGCGTTATTTCATACACCGATTATCTTTTGGATTGATGAATATACATTACCTAAACTGAAAAGTAACTTGAAATATTTCTTTAATCGAAGAGATGTGCAACATAATCAGATGTTTTTCCTAATTCATTCATCTTTAAATACCTTGAGTGTTGAACGAACGATTAAAGATTTAGGAATTGAAAAACCACAAGTGCTTGTCGAGATTGACAGTGCCAATATTAAACGTTACATAGAAACATACCCAGTAACAGACTATATATATACCACATTAAAATTATTACAAGAACAGGAAAAACAAATTTTGAAAGTGTTGGAAAAAGAAAATGAAGATAGTTTAATTTCTAATAAAGAAATTCATACACAAATTGATTTTCTGGAGGGTATTATAAAAAAATCAAAGGAAGTGTTAGGACTTTTAAGTAATAGAAATAACATTGATGTTTCAACAGAGATGCAAATGGCAAAGACTTTACTTTTAGATTCTATTCAGAATTGGAAAAATAAAAAGACAAAAATTACAAAAGAATATGAAGCAAACAACTTGGCTCAAGATTTAGACAATCAATTACAGAAATCATATCAAGAATTTTGCGAAAAAATTGAAGCAATATCTACGGAGATGCAAGGTGCAATAGAACTAGAATACAGTAATTGGTATGAGATGGCACGCTGTGAAGAAGATTTTGTTCCAAACATTACAAGTGTGAAAAATAATAGTTATAAATATTTACCTAAGATTTCAAATCAATTACTTGAGATGAAAGAAGAAAAGTATGTTATGCCAAAAGAAGACTTATTCGACATTTTTTTTAAATCACCAAGTGAAAAGGAAGTCGAGCAAGTTTTGGAAATTACGTATGATTGTCAGAAATGGCGTGATTATGCTATCTCAATGGTCGAGCCAATAGCTCTTGAGGTAATACAAGAGAGCGAAATGACTTTAAAAGCTTACAGTACCGAACTTGCTGAAATGTATATGGCACAGTTAGAAAAAGTTATAGAAGAGCGTACGGTGGAAAAGGAAAACGTTTCTGCACAACTTTCTGATGATGAACAGAAATTACAAGAAGATAATGATTGGCTGATTAGTTTCCAAGATCGGTTAAGAGTTATTGAGAGGGGTTAATGATTATGAATGAATTACAAAGCTTTCAAACAGATGATATGGCAGTGCAAGAAATGACAATCGATAATCGTTTGGAAATTATTCAGGAAGGCATGAGGAAGACATATCTGACTAGATTAGATGAAATGGCTATTGTACCAGCCGTTGAATTTCCTACGTTAGAAGAGGATTTAATAGATAATGTTCGATTGTTTCGTATTACGGAAATGGTTTATCAAAAAGGAGAATCTGTTACAGATAAATTCACTACAGTTTTTAATACCTTATCAACATATGATTCTACAGTATTTATTGTGTTAGATTCGGATGGTTATAAAACAGATTTTTATATTGGTGTACGTAATAATGAAAAGGATGAGAACCTTAAACGTTCCACGGTAACATTAGGAGATACGCTGAAAAACACTTTAGTGGGACACTTCCCAGGGATAAAAATTCAAAATGAAAACAGATTTCAAATTGCTGAGCTAGCCAATAAAATATGTAGTCAACATAATATTACATCGGTAAGCGTTGTTGGAAATAGTAAATCGGATAAAGAACAAGCGAATGAACAATTTGCGCAAGGTTTAGAAAAGTTAGTATTAGCCATGCAAGGTAGACAATATGTCGGTGTTATAATTGCAGAGGGGAAGTCTGCGCAAGATATACAAATTCTTAGAAACCAACATCAAGAGTTGTATACAAAACTATCGCCTTTGCAAAGGATACAGTTTTCAAATAGCGATAGTTCATCGACTTCAAGAAGTAAGTCCTTTTCAGAAATGAGCGGGAAACAAAAAATGACAATGTTGGGAACTGCAGTGACATCTTTAGCAGGATCTCTTGTTGGGGCTGCAATCAGTAATCCATATGGTGCAATCATTGGAACTCAAGTGGCAGGGCAATTGAATGGGTTTATTACGTCGTTGGCACCAACCGAGCAGATGACAAAATCAGTAACAACGTCAACATCTACTACGACAGAAAACAAGGCAGTTACAGAATTACTACAACTAATTGATGAATCTTTAAAGAGAGTGAAAGAGTTTGATAGTTATGGCATGTGGAATGTGGCTGGATACTTTATGTCTGATGATATGTCTGCAGCTGAAATTGCAGCTAGCAATTATAGATCGTTGATGAATGGTGAAAACTCAGGACGAGAGGTATCCGCAATTAATTCATGGAGAAGCAATAATCCTGAAACTAATGGTGACTTTGGTGATCTAAGTGCATATTTATCAAGATTTATACATCCTCAATTTTTTTATAGTCAAAGTGAGGAAGGCAATGTCATTGTTGATGCTTCTACTTCTATTAGTGGAAAAGAGTTGGGGGTGCATATGGGATTGCCACGTGCAACTGTGCCAGGGTTACCTGTAATTGAACACGCCGAATTTGGGAAAGAAGTAAATGTATATAATCTATTTGGAGAAAAGCTTGATTATAATCCTGAAGATAGAATGACACTTGGTAGAGTTTTTGATTTGGGACAAATTACTAATAAAAGGGTAGAACTGGATAATAGAAGTTTGAATATGCATACATTTATTACTGGATCTACTGGGTCTGGAAAAAGCAATACGGTATATCAGGTTCTTACTGAGTTGCATCAAGATAAAATTCCGTTTTTGGTTATCGAACCAGCTAAAGGTGAATATAAGGATGTGTTTGGTAATTGGGATGATGTAAACGTATACTCAACAAATCCGAATATTTCTCAATTGATTAACCTGAACCCGTTTATGTTTCCGAAGTCTATTCATGTGTTAGAACATGTAGATGGTCTGGTTGAAATTTTTAGTGTGTGCTGGCCAATGTATGATGCTATGCCGGCATTCTTTAAAGATGCAATTTTAAAATCTTATGAATCTATAGGGTGGGATTTAGTATCATCGACATTTGAGGGCAATGATATAGAGTATCCAGATTTTGAGGTGCTTGTAGAACAATTAAATGAATTAATTGAAGCATCAGATTATGCATCGGATATAAAGTCGAATTACAGAGGTGCTTTAGTTACGCGTGTGAAATCCTTGACTGTAGGATTAAACAAATTCATTTTTACTACAGATCAAACACCATATGAGAAGCTTTTTGATGAAAATTGTATTTTGGATATTAGTCGTGTAAAATCTAATGAAACAAAAGCACTATTAATGGGATTAATGGTATATATTTTAAATGAATATCGAGTGGAGTGTAAAAGAGAAAACAACAGTGGATTGAAGCATGTTACGGTTTTAGAGGAGGCTCATAATCTTTTGAAAAATACATCTGGTGGAGCATCTGATTTAGTTGGAAAGTCTGTTGAAATGCTTACACAAACAATTGCTGAAATTCGAACTTATGGAGAAGGATTTATTATAGTAGACCAATCTCCATCATCAGTTGATATTGCAGCGATTAAGAATACAAATACGAAGATAGTTCTGCGTACTCCTGAAGGAAATGACAGAGAAATAGTTGGAAAATCCATGGGGCTTAGTCAAAACCAGATTAATGAAATTGCAAAACTTCCTGGAGGAGTTGCTGTAGTATATCAAAATAATTGGGTATCGCCAGTATTGACATTGGTTGATAAAGCATTGGTAGAAGAGAGCAAATATGTATATTCACCTTCTGTTAGTATTAAATCATCTAAAGTAGCACGCACGGAAATCCTTTCTATGTTAATACAACCATGGCTTAAACGAGAAAGAATGTCTGGTGTGTTACTAAAACAAAATTTAAAAGTTTTAGATTTAGAACGCCAAGTTCGTAAAGAAATAAAAAATTGTATTGAGAATTACATTTTTTGCGGCGGAAATTCTATTTGGAGGGTAGACGAGATTCCGCATTTGCAGTCCTTGATTAAATCTGTATTGTGTATAACAAACAGTGAATTTGAAAAAAGCATCAATTCATTAAATCCAGATATACTGCGCGGATTGATTAAAGCAAAAACGATAGGATTAAATATTGAAGAAATTGATGCAGTATGCGAAGTGTTAACGAAGGTAGTGGGTGATGAGAGTGATGAGAATTGATGCATTAGATAATCAGCAATTAGATTTAAAAAAAATCGATATTACTGAAAAACTAGACGTTATGAATAAGTATTTTACTAGTTCTGTTAAACCAGAGAAAAACGTATATGGATTAACAGAAGTTGATTTGGGAAATGGAATTACCAAAAGGACTGGCAAAAATGCAATGGGTCATGTGTTTCAAGAGTACTATCGCGACGGTTCTATATATAAAATAAGAGAGCACTTGGGAAATCATGAGATTAAAACAACGGATTTTGATGATAATGGAAATGCATATATGAAAATCATTTCTGGGAAAAATGGACTAATATATGATCTTACCCCTAATATGACTATTACTAAAGGTAATTTTTCGGCAACTATTGATTCGTTTGGACGTCCAATATTAAACAAAGTTACTGATTTGAAACTAAATGCAGAAAATAGAGTGTCATTAGATAAACTCAAAGATGCTTTCTATAAGAAAAACGATCACAGCGGACATTTGATAGCACATCAGTTCGGAGGTACATCCACAAGGGAGAACATTGTTGCTCAATTGGATGAGGTCAATTTGAGCAAAATGAAACGTGTAGAGAATATCGTAAAAGAATTGAAAAATCAAGGACATTCTGTAGATTATGAAATTCGTTCGAACTATATTGGAAGCAAGAATAAAAGACCTTCATCGTTTGAACCTAAGATTACTGTCGATGGTCAGGAATTTATTGATTTACCGGCTGATTTGAAAAAGATTTATAATGATAGTAACGAGAATGTTTTAAAAAAAGCAACAACTACTATTGGTGAAAAGTTTGGTGTTACACATGAACAAAGTATGAAATCGGGATTGGTAGCAGCAGGAATTTCTTTTTCAGTATCAACAGTGGATAATGTGTCCGCATTTATTAGTGGTGAAATGTCCGCTGAAGAAATTATGGTAGACATTATGAAAGATACGGCCTCAGCAGGAATATTGGGGTATGGAACAGAATTTATAACGACTACGGTTTCAAAGACGATGAGTAATTCTTCATCTGCACTTATAAAAACTGTAGGAGGATCGTGTGTGCCTTCTGCGATGGTAGCATTTGCAATAGACTCTTACAACTCAGTAACTGAATTTGCCAAAGGTGAAATAGATGGAACTGAATTGGCATATGATTTAGGCGAAAGTGCAACGACAGTTGCAGGCAGTTACGCAGGTAGTGCAGCACTAGGTGCTGTCGTGGGAGCGGCGGCAGGACCAGTAGGAGCGGTAGCTGCTTGTGTAGTAGGAGGTGTGGTTGGATGTGCTGTTGCATCTGAGATATATGCATCTGCAATCGAAGTGGGTGCTGAAGGTACTGAAATACTGTCAGCACAAGCTGAAAATCTTGCAAAAGGAACAGTTGAATTATTCGAAGAACATATACCAGAAAAGGTTACGGATATAAAATCGGCATTTAATAATTTCTTTAACAAGAATGACATTTCAATTGTGTTATAGAAAATCAAATTTGTGAAAAGTGGAAAACAATTGTAAGAGGCTGTGAGGAATGTGATTATGGAAGGATTTTCTGAGAAGAGCTTAATTTCTTTGGGTGAGTATTATGTGTACGGATTGATTGACCCAAGAACAAATCAAATTTTCTATATTGGTAAAGGTACTGGAAATCGGGTGTTTGAACATGAAAAAGAAAGTTTGAATCGACCGGACAGTGATAAACTAAAATTAAAGACTATATATGAAATTAAATCGCTTGGTTTAGATGTTAAAAAGATAATCATCAACAGTAATTTGACAGAGCCAGAAGCTTTTGCAGCAGAGGCTGCATTGATTAATGCGTTTAATTATGTGAATGATATGGGGCTCACGAACATTGTGGCTGGACACCATTCTACAGAGGCATTGTCAGTAGAAGATTTTGAAAAAACATATGGTGCAGAGGAACTATGTGAAGAAGAGATTAGACATAAAATTCTTGTAATAAAAATTAATAAGCTTTATCGGAGAAACATGACAGCACAGGAACTGTATGATACTGTGCGTGGTGTATGGAGAGCGTCCATAAATAACGCTAGATCAGTTGAGTATGTTTTCGGAGTTTATAATTCTTTGATTGTTGCCGTTTACAAACCTACACAGTGGTATCAGTGTAAAGAAGCACCAGAAAAACGTCCGAGACGAGAAGAAACTTTGTCATCACAAATAGAAAAGCGTATTTTCTTTGTAGATGATAATTTTGAACAGGGATTTCTACTTGATGAAAATGAGAGCTTTTATTTGGGAAAATCGATAGCAGGATTGAAACTAAATCAAAGCGCACAAAATCCAATTACATATTTAAATCCAGTTGCAATTTAAAAAGTATTAATAGATAAAGTAGAAAAACTTGTAAGAAGTATCTGGACGATGCAAGTACTAAAAAGTGAAAGACAGGTTACAAATTAGGGAGAATTTACCATGCCATTCAAAATAG
>CAZPZR010000006.1:0-45161 GCA_964591105.1 uncultured Lachnospiraceae bacterium
TTACAAATAGAGTGAAAGGAATATGTCATGACGACAAAACAGAGAGCATATTTAAAAAGCCTTGCAATGACAATGGATCCTATTTTTCAGGTAGGAAAAAACAGCATGACACCAGAATTCACAACTGCTATTGCAGAAGCATTAGAAGCACGTGAATTGATCAAAATCAGTGTATTAAAGAACTGTGCAGATGATCCAAAGGAACTCGCTCAGCTTCTTGCAGAACGTACACGTTCACAGGTTGTGCAGGTCATTGGTAAGAAAATCGTTCTTTACAAAGAAGGAAAAGATAAAAATAAGAAAATTGAGCTTCCGAAATAGGAAGCTCTTCTTGAATAACAGGTGAATGATATGAAAATAGGTATTATGGGCGGAACATTTGATCCGATTCATAATGGACATTTGATGCTGGGGCAAGTTGCTTATGAGCAATTTCATTTGGACGAAATCTGGTTTATGCCAAATGGAAATCCACCACACAAAAGCAGTCATACCATTGGTTCGGATGTACAGGATCGTCTGCATATGGTTGAACTTGCAGTGGCGGAGACGCCGTATTTTCGCTTGGAAGATTACGAGGCAAAGAAACGTGAGGTTTCCTGCTCTTATGCAACATTGGAATATATGCGCGAAAGCTATCCGGAACACGAGTTTTACTTCATCATTGGAGCAGACTCTTTATTTTCCATAGAGCGCTGGGTACAACCGGAGCGTATTTTTCCAACCTGTACAATTTTGGCAGCTTTCCGCGATGATAAGAACACACAGGATGTGATGGAGCAGCAAATTCAGTATTTGAGAGAGAAGTACCATGCAAATATAGAACTTCTTCGTTCTCCATTAGTTCCAGTGTCGTCCAGCAATCTTCGCGAATGCTTGAAAAATAAAAATTCCATCCACGGGCTTGTCCCGGATGCCGTAGAAGCATACATTGTTCAGAAGGGGTTATATGGATCGCAAAATCATTGAAATACAGCAGAAATTACAACATGAATTAGACGAGGAACGCTATCAGCACACCTTAGGTGTCATGTATACGTCGGCAGCTTTGGCTATGCGTCATTGCTGTGATTTGGAGCAAGCACTGCTTGCGGGGCTTTTACATGACTGCGCAAAGTGTATTCCGAACGAAGAGAAGATTAGCATTTGTCAAACACAGGGAATTCCTGTTTCTGACGTCGAAAGGGCCAATCCAAGTTTGCTGCATGCGAAATTAGGAGCATATCTGGCAAAAGAACAGTATCAGGTTACTGATAGGAATGTTCTGAATGCCATTTCCAGTCATACAACGGGACGTCCAGAGATGACACTTCTCGAGAAAATCGTATACATTGCTGATTATATGGAACCTGGCCGAAGAAATCTTCCAAACATGGATGACGTTCGTTTTCTTGCATTTCAGGACATTGATGCATGTCTCTTACGAATTTTGAAAGATTCACTGGTTTACTTAAAGACACGTAAGATGCCAATTGATCCAATGACAGAACAAACCTATATTTATTATGATCAAACACTGGGAAAGAAGGAGATATAACGATGGAGCAGACACTGGAAATGGTACAGATCATCCACGATGCACTTGCAGATAAAAAAGGAGAAGATATTAAAGTCCTTGATATTTCAGAAGTTTCAATTGTTGCCGACTACTTTGTGATCACGAGTGGAACCAGCAACAGTCAGGTAAGTGCTTTGGTAGACAATGTACAAGAGAAAATGCTTCTTTCTGACCATCATGTAAAGCGTCAGGAAGGAAATAACAGCGGTACCTGGGTACTCCTTGATTATGGCGATGTTATCGTCCATATCTTCGAACATGAAAGTCGCAGTTTCTACAATTTGGAACGAATCTGGAGCGATGGAAAAGTGGTAAATTTATAATGAAATAAAAAGAAAGAACTTGCTTTTATGGCGATTTTAAATCGCTGGAAGTAGGTTTTTTTTTGATTGACGAATATATACTCGGGGGGGTATTATGTAAATATAAAGTTCTTTACTTTAATGGAGGTAACGTATATGGAAAAATACAAAAAAAGAAAGAGGTTCATCGCTGTTGTTCTGATGTTGGCGATGATGTTTTCCATGAACATTGTGGTTTTTGCAGGCAGCGCCGCAATGGGATACACTGTCGATTTTTATTATGGCGACGTTAAAAAAACAACCGCGACCCTGACCTATAACGCAATCGGCGCCAGATTACCGGAGTGCAGCGCGGATGGCTGGAGGTTTGAAACCTATTTGGTAAGCGATAAGGACGGCACCGAGACCCTTCTGGAGGCGTTTTCATATACCAGTTCTGCAGACAATAATGTGGTGACACAAGAGCTCATGGATATGTTATCCTGCTCCAAAGACGCGGGCAGCGTTGGATACACGCTTCAATACAAAGCGTTTACCAACAGGGGAAGTGCAGCAAAAGCTCCAGACAGTGTAGCAACCAAGATTGCAATGTCATCTGCAACCAAAGCCAAGATAAACTGGAACAAGAGTGCAAATGCAGATGGATACGTGATTTACCGTGCAACTTCTAAGAATGGTACTTATAAAAAAGTAGCTGATGTAAAAGCGGACGCTGTATCTTACACAGATAGTGGACTTACTTATGGAAAAACTTATTATTACAAGGTAAAAGCATATTGTAAGAACGGTGATGAAACTTTATATTCCGAAGATTCCAGTGTTATATCTGTAAAATTGACATTAGGAAAGACAACCATTTCCAGCGTAGCAAATAGTTCCTCTGGTGTGGAGCTTAAATGGTCAAAAGTATCAGGGGCAACCGGATATTATGTATATAGAAAAGCAGATAGTGGAAGTTATAGTAAAATTAAAACCATTTCCAGTGGAAATACAGTAAGCTACACAGATAAATCTGCAAATAATGGTACAAAATATACTTATAAAGTAGTAGCATACTACGGTAAGAATACTGGTTCTTATAATACAAAGACAATCGTTCGCCTTACAAGACCAACGATTTCAAGTGCAAAGAACAGTTCCTCTAAAGCAATTGCAGTCAAATGGAATAAAAATACAAAAGCTACCGGATATCAAGTGAAATACGTAACAGGATCTACAACTAAGACAGTAACTGTATCTAAAAATTCAACGGTATCTTATACGATTAAGAAATTAACAAAAGGAAAGACATATAAGGTATATGTTCGAAGTTATAAGACTGTATCCGGAACAAAATATTATTCCGCATGGAGTAGCGCAAAGTCTGTAAAAATAAGTAAATAAAAGTATTCTGTAAAAATACCGGTGGCACTCACGCCATCGGTATTTAAATATACGAAAAATATGTATTTAGAAAAATCGGAATACGCCGATTACCTTTCCTAAAATCTGAACATCTTTCACAATGATAGGATCCATGTAATCGTTTTCTGGCTGGAGTCGAATATGACCATCTTCTTTATAAAATGTCTTAACAGTTGCACCGTCTTCAATTAATGCAACAACCATCTCGCCATTACGAGCAACATTACGTTGTTCTACTAAAACCATATCCCCATCCAGAATACCAGCGTTTACCATGCTTTCACCTTTTACATGAAGCATAAATGTCTGATTGTTCGGCATAAATTCCATTGGGATAGGAAAGTAGTTCTCAATATTCTGTTCAGCAAGAATTGGTGCTCCTGCGGCAACTCGGCCAACCATTGGTACGTTCACCATCTCACGTCTAGTAAAATTGAAGGAATCATCCAATATCTCAATCGCACGTGGTTTCGTTGGATCACGACGTATGTATCCGTTCTTCTCAAGCGTCTCAAGATGAGAGTGAACAGAAGAAGTAGACTTCAAATGAACCGCTTCACAAATATCACGAACTGCAGGCGGAAATCCACGTTCCAAGATCTGTGATTTTATATATTCTAAAATTTCTTTTTGCTTCGGACTGATTTTCCCCTGTGCCATAATGTTCCTCCTTAAACAGATTTTAACTGTTTCCATTCTAACATAGCGAAATACAAAAAGCAAACAAATGTTTAGAAAATATGTTCGATTATTTATATAAAACCCGTTGACAAACAGATGTTCGATATGTATAATGAAACCAGAACAAAGGTTCGATTACATTTCTTAGAGGAGGAACTCAACGATGTCAAAAAGATTAGCAAAAGCAAGTAAGAAAAGAAGAAAAATTTTTATAAAAAAAGTAACCCTTTTTGTTATGGCATTGTGTATGATTGCAGCCTTAAGCATTGGGCTTGGCGGCAGACTGGTAGATGCACACGATGATTTACCAGGTTCCAAGACTCAGAAGTATTATAAGAGCATCCAGTTACAGGCTGGAGATACTCTTTGGGATATTGCAAAAGAACATATGAATCAAGAATATGACTCCGTATTTGATTATATCGATGAAGTCAAAGAGATCAACAATCTTGAAGATGATGAGATTCACGAAGGTCAGTATCTTACAATTGCATATTTCGAGTAGTAATCTATCAGATATATAAGGATATTTCAAAATATCTTATCTTATATATATTATACACTCATCCAAAGGCCATGATGTGAGCAGCACAAGTGTTACTCGTATCATGGTCAATTTTTTTGATTGAAAACATTTAGAAAACTAAACATGTGATGCTTTTACCATAAGATATATCTATACGACAAATCTCAATTTTTCCAAAAGATATAGACGGAAAACCAAGAACATGCTATAATTAACTAAGAAATACATGAAATATGGAGGTTTCATATGTCAGAATCAAAAACTTATCATGAACAATTACAGATTGATCAAACGTTGCGATTACGTGAGGTTTTAAAAACGTTACCACCATTTGCAAAAGATTTCTTCCGTGCAATTGAACCAAGATCATCTGCAAGAACTAGAATTAATTACGCATATGATCTTCGAGTTTTCTTTCATTTCTTATTAGAAGTGAATCCTTATTATAAAAACTATACAATTCAAGATTTTAGACCTGAAGACTTAGAACGCATTGAGCCTGTGGATATTGAAGAATATATGGAGTATTTAAAGGTCTATACACGCAACGATGACGAGGAACTCATTACAAACAGTGAACGTGGCTTAAAACGTAAAATGTCAGCTCTCAGAAGCTTTTATAATTATTATTTTACCAGACAAGTAATTACGAAAAATCCAACTTTACTTGTACAGATGCCAAAGCTTCACGAAAAAGCAATTATTCGATTAGACGCAGATGAAGTTTCCATGCTTCTAGATTTTGTTGAACATGCTGGTGAGCATTTAACCGGACAATCACTTACATATTATAAAAAAACTCGTGATCGTGATTTGGCGATTCTTACGTTGCTTTTAGGAACTGGAATTCGTGTATCAGAATGTGTTGGTCTAGATCTTACAGATGTAGATTTCAAAAATTATGGAATAACCGTCACAAGAAAAGGTGGAAACCAAATGGTTGTTTATTTTGGTGATGAAGTTGCAGACGCATTAATCAACTATATTACTGGTGACCGTAAGGCAACTACTCCCCTCTCTGGACACGAGAACGCTTTATTTCTCTCTACGCAGCGAAAACGTATGGGTGTTCAAGCTGTAGAAAATATGGTAAAAAAATACGCACAACAAGTTACTCCAAACAAGAAAATCACTCCTCATAAGCTCCGCAGCACTTACGGAACTTCGCTCTATAAAGAAACAGGTGATATTTATTTGGTAGCTGATGTTCTTGGTCATAAAGATGTTAATACCACAAAGAAGCACTATGCAGCGATTGACGAAAATCGACGCAAACAAGCTGCTTCTGCTGTAAAACTTAGAGAACCATAAAAATGAAAGAACAGCCGATTCACTAACACACATTAATGAATCGGCTGTTTAATTAGGCCTTTTGAAATAACTTTTTTCTCACAACTATATAGTGGTATCTTTAAATACCACTTTGTAAAACTCCGCATCTACCTCTTTATTACATTGTTCCAGCACCTCTTCGGATAGCTTCAGAACTTCTCGATCATATGTATAGATACCATTTGTTTCTTCTTCAATATCAGATACCTGTGTATAAATGGTTGCTGACAAACCATTCTTAATATTTGGAAGTACATCCGTACAAATCAAACATTCATATCCTTCACTTAAAGATTTTCGGTCTTCAAACTTTTTATAACCATATTCCGCTTTACAAGCACTATGTAGTGGTACATGCCAGGAATATCCACCATATTCCGTCAGCGCGGTAACTCTCTCATTTTCTTGTTTGAATTTCAGCGGAAGGAAATATTCATGAATGCTTTGATAATCTCCAGCACCTTGGTCAAACCATCCGCTTGCATGATCAACCAATCTGCTTGAATCCATTTTCTTTACATCCTTTGTGATGCGCTCCGCATCAAATTGTCCCCATCCTTCGTTAAAAATCGTCCAAGTAACAATTGATGGATGATTTTTAAGATAAGAAACAGTATCTTTCACTTCTTGTTCAAATTCTTTCCTGCCTTCATCACTTCCTCTAGATAGCAGATGATAATTCTTGTCTTTTGGCTTCCATGGTGTATGCGCTAATACTGTTGCTAGATATGTCACATACCAGTCTTTGTAGCCGCTTCCTCCATTTACCATGTCTTGCCATACAAGCATTCCCATTTGATCACAATGATAATACCAACGTTCTGGTTCGATTTTGCAATGCTTTCGCAGCATATTAAATCCAAGACGTTTCATTTCGGATATATCAAATATCATCGCTTCATCCGTTGGAGCTGTGTAAAGTCCGTCCGGCCAGTATCCTTGGTCGAGTAGTCCTTTTTGGAAATACGGTTTGTTATTTAAGAATACTCTCGGAATTTGATTTTCATCTTTCTCAACAGAAATCTTCCGCATTGCAAAATAACTCTCGACCTCATCTTCTCCCAATGCTATCTTCAGTTTGTACAAGAAAGGATCTTCCGGACTCCACGAGTGCATTTGTGGTATTTTTATTTCTCGTTTCTCGTTTGATAAAGCTTTTATTTTCAGCATCCCAGGTATTTCAACCGCAATTTCACTAGTGGTATTTGATAGAACCACCACTTCAATACTCTTTTGATCGTAATTGGTATTAACTTCCAATCCTCCAATGTGGTTTTCTGGAACTTGTTCCATCCACACCGTTTGCCATATTCCACTTTGCGCCGTATAATACATACCGCCACGTGCCAGTTTTTGTTTTCCTCTGCTATGATAAGATGTATCCGAAGTATCCTGTACTCTGACAACTAATTCATTTTCGTCATCCGGGTTCAATGCTTCTGTAACATCAACCGAAAAAGGCAAATATCCACCAGTATTTCTAATTAGTACCACTCCATTTAAGTAGATAGTTGCAATTTGATCAACCGCACCAAAGTGAAGTATCCAGCGTTTGCGATTTTCGGAAATCGTAACTTGTTTTGGTAGTGTTCGGCGATACCATAGATATTCTGTTGGTTGTAGCTGTCGTTTAACGCCAGAAAGATAGGATTCCGGCGAAAAAGGAACCAGTATTTTTCCATCGTAATTTTGAGGCTTATCTTTTGTTTGTGTGATTGCATAATCCCAGAGTCCATTTAGATTCACGTAGCTTTTGCGTACCATTGTTGGACGGGGATATTCATTTAATACAGCGGTTGGATTTTTCAACACTTGATCTGTCCATCTTGTTTTTAGATTTTTCATATTCATTTTTCACCCTTGTAAATTATCACAATTTTCGTTTTTTCAATTATAGCATATTGTCAAAAAAACGAAAATCATGTACTCTATATAGGAACTCAAAATCAGAAACATTTATGCGAGGTTAAATTAATGAAATTACAACAACTATTAAGTTATACTAGAAAAGCCGTAGATGAATATACAATGATTGAGGAAGGCGATCATATCGCTGTAGGAATTTCCGGCGGGAAAGACAGTTTGACACTTTTATATGCGATGCATGGATTGCAGCGTTTTTATCCAAAGAAGTTTAAACTGAGTGCGATTACGATTGACCTTGGATATTCCAAGTGTGATTTTACTCCGGTTGCAAAATTATGTGAGGAACTTGGTGTTCCATATAAGATTGTCAAGACAGATATTGCTCATATTTTATTCGAAGAGCGCAAGGAGCCTAATCCATGTTCTCTCTGTGCAAAGATGAGAAAAGGAGCTTTGAATCAGGCAGTGAAAGAAATGGGATGCAACAAGATTGCTTACGGTCATCACAAAGACGATATTATCGAGACAATGCTTCTTTCTATGTTGTTCGAAGGAAGATTCCATTCATTTTCTCCAAGAACCTATTTGGATCGAATGGATTTGACCGTCATTCGTCCGCTGATGTTCGTAGATGAAGCTGATGTGATTGGTTTTAAGAATAAATACGATTTGCCGGTTGTTACAAGTCGATGTCCAATTGACGGCTACACCAAGCGTCAGTATGCAAAAGAACTTGTACATTCATTGAATAAAGATCATCCTGGAGCAAAGCAGCGTATGTTTACTGCGATTTTGAATGGAAATATTCAGGGATGGCCAGAAAGAATTCCACATGTAAGATAAGAAAAAGAAGCAGTTCTTTGATTAGGATAACATTTCCAAATTCAAGCAACTGCTTCTTATTTTATAATTGTTTTAAAAGATTTTCAAAATATTCCGGCATTGGTGCTTCCACTTCAACATATTCTCCTGTGGTCGGATGAATAAAGCCAAGTGTCTTCGCATGCAACGTCTGTCCAATCAGTTTCGGAAATGGACATTTCTTCGGGCCATATACTTGATCTCCAACCAGTGGATGACCGATACTCGCCATATGCACACGGATCTGATGTGTTCGCCCTGTTTCCAATTTACACTGAATGTACGTATAATTGCCATAACGCTCCAAAACTTTATAATGAGTGATTGCAGTACGTCCATTTTTCGCCTGCGTACTCATTTTCTTTCGTTCTGTTGGATGTCTGCCAATCGGTGCATTCACAGTACCTTCATCTTCTTTGATATTTCCATGTACCAATGCTACATAGATGCGATTGATAGAATGTTCTTTCAACTGCTCAGAAAGACTCTGGTGTGCCGCATCATTTTTGCACACGATCAAAGATCCTGTCGTATCCATGTCGATACGGTGTACAATTCCAGGACGCATCATCCCATTAATTCCAGAAAGTTCGTCACCGCAATGATACATCAATCCATTCACTAATGTTCCAGAATAATGTCCTGGTGCTGGATGAACCACCATCTGTTTTGGTTTATTTACAACAATAACATCTTTATCTTCATACAAAATATCCAGTGCAAGGTCCTCAGCGACGATATCCGGCTCTTTTATCTCAGGGATGGACATCTCCACCCTGTCACCCAAAACAAGCCTGTAATTCGCTTTTACGGGCTTACCGTTGACATGGACCAATTTATCTTTCATTAATTTCTGAATGTAAGAACGAGATTTGTCTTCCAGCATCTCTGCCAAGTACTTATCAATACGTTCTCCTTCTTCATTTTCAACTGTGAAATACTCGATCAAGATCTTCCTCCTTATAATAAAAGAACAATAGCACGATCATTACTGCCACAGCAACCGTCACATAGATGTCTGCCACATTAAACACCGGAAAATCAATCAATTTAAAATAAAAGAAATCAACGACATATCCCAGCTTTAAACGATCAATGCAATTTCCAAATGCTCCTGCAAGCAACAAAGTTGCGCATATACGGAGTGGCAAATATTTTCGTTCCATAGGCACACGCAAATAAAAAATGATTACTACAATCGTGATTACTACAACACTGAGCATGAAAAATACTCTTTGATTCTGAAGCATCCCAAATGCAGCTCCTCGATTTTCCAAATATTCTAACTGGAAGACATTTCGTATAATCACAAATGCTCCCTGATCTTTCAAATGTTCAACAGCAAGATACTTCGTTGCCTGATCAATGAGTACTCCGACAATCACTCCCACAAACGCAAGAAGATAATGCCAAATACGCTGTTTTTTAAGTTCCATATATGTTCGTCCTTTATATATATTTTTTGATAGTTACAACATAACGTCCTTTTTTCGTCTCTCCAACAACAGACTCATAAGAAACTCGCCCCACACCACGCACAGAGATCATATCTCCGTCTTTTAAGTGGTAGCCGTTACTTGTAATTAGTTTTCCATTTACAAACACTTTTGCTCCTTCGATATATGCAGTAATCTTACTTCTAGATGTTCCATAAGCAGTTGACAATATCGTGTCCAAACGAATGGACGCAACAGTGCCTTTAATCACCTGATATTTCGGCTCATATGTCAGCTCAGTTGCATCTTTCACCACACTGGTTACAACGGTATGGCGAATTCTTGTCAAGGAGTCCGCAATATATGCAGCAATTTCTTCTCTTGCAAATACTGCCGCCTGTTTGTCATCTACAATAATATCTCCTAACTTACATCGTTCAATTCCCAAATTCATGATTGCGCCCAAATAATCTCGATGGGACAATTCTTCTGCAAACTTCGAATGAACCGGTCGAATTTCCACGACCTTCATTGGATATTCATACTCATAATAAAGAGCATCAGGTAGAAATGCAACCATCTGACGCTCTGCTAAATCATATCCTCCGTATGTTTCGTATCTTGCTGGAAACATATCTTTCGGTGTTGTATGAAGTATATTCAATTCATTCAAATTCAAAAAATCCGAGAAAGAAACGACGTCTCTGTGAAATGCCTGATTCGAAAGTTCAATCAGACGTTTCCGAAGCATAGTTTCTTCTTTATTCATAATACCTCACAAAATGTCTGCTCTGCAGAAATTAGAATCTTGAACGCATAGAAGATGCATCAAAAGATGTATTCAAAAGATCCTGTAAGTCTCCAGAAATATCTACATTCGTTGGAGTTACAAGGAATATGTAATTTGAAATCTTCTGAAGGTTTCCGCTAATTGCGTAAGTTGCTCCTGAAGTGAAGTCAATGATTCTCTGTGCAACCTCTAAATCAAGTCCTTCTAAATTCAAGATTACAGTACGGCTTGCTAAAAGTGTCTCTGTAATCTCACGTGTATCATCTACAGAATTTGGCTTAATCACACAAACTTCCATGTTTGGACTTCTTCTTGCTGGCTGACGCATTGGTGTTACTTTATTATTACTGCTTGAACGTGATGATTTGGAAGAAGTTGCTGGAAGATCATAATCATCTTCGTCATCCAAATCTGCTTCCTTGCCTTTACGGAAAAGATTTCTCTTTGGTTTTTCTTCATAGTCATCATCATATTCATCATCAAAGAAATCATCATCGTATTCATCATCGTCGCTTAACTTCATGATGTCTAAAAACTTATCTAATACTCCCATATTAAAAAATCTCCTATCTTATGTTTAGACTATGGCATAATTTCTCTCACCAAAAATTCCAGTACCAACACGAACCATTGTCGCGCCTTCTTCTACTGCAACCTGGTAATCATTCGTCATGCCCATAGAAAGTACACTCATAATGATATTATCAATGTTTTTCTTTGCAATGTCAACAGATAATTTACGTAAATGCTCGAAAACAGGGCGATTTTCTTCTGGATTTTCAACAAAAGGAGCAATTGTCATCAATCCCATAACCTGAAGATGAGAAAAATGTGATACTTCCTCTACAAATGCATCCAGTTCCTCTGGAAGAAGTCCGAATTTACTTTCCTCTCTCGCTACATTTACTTCAATCAAAATTTTTACTTTTCGATCATGTTTCGCAGCTTCCTTTTCAATAGTCTCTGCAAGACGGATAGAATCTACAGAATGAATCATATCAACTTTATCAATGATATATTTCACTTTATTTCTCTGTAAATGTCCAATCAGATGCCAATGAATATCTTTTGGAAGTGCATCATATTTATCTACTAATTCCTGAACTTTATTTTCACCAAATACACGTACACCAAGATCATATGCTTCCTGCAATGTCTCTACTGGTTTTGTCTTGCTGACAGCAATCAGTGTCACGTCTTCTCTGGAACGTCCACTTTTCTCACAAGACTTGTTAATTTCTTCTTCTACACTTTTCAGATTTTCCTTTAACATGCTCTATCTCCTTTATTCTTTAAAACACGATGTCATCTTCTTTTACGGTGTCACCATCTAATGCAATATGGTCATAGTTTGTGAGACCATAATTATTTCCTTCTTCTACGATATAGTACTCATCACTTTCGCATAAGATACGAATCTGCTTAAAGACTGCATACCCTTTATTGATATTATAAACGCCCTGTAAACTCTTGGTCTTGCTTAGACGACAGGTATCCGTCGAATTTGGTTTGATTAGTGTCGTTCCCTCTTTAAAAGCACGAGGATCTAAATAAATCAGTCCGTTTTCCTCATCTTTATAATACACCGTTGCCTTCTGAAATGTTGCACTATCTTTTCCCTGATCAATCAGTACACCATTTTCCTTGCTATCACCACCCTGAGTCAGATAATCTTCTGACACGATGTAGAAATCTTTATTTACTACGGAAGATTTTGGAATCTTCAATCCAGACTCATCTTCCAAAATGAGTTCAATATCCAAATAGCGTTCCTGTGCATAACGAACCATTGCAGAGTAAAATGTTAAACATCCTAATTTTCCTGCGCTGGTATTCTGAATAGAGAAAGAGGCTTTGGCAGTTTCGTTGTCTTTTGCAAATCGAACTTTCATCGTCTTTGTATCTGTAAGCTCACTGGCAGTCTTATCATCCAGTGAAATAACAACCATCCATTTGTCATCCGTAATCAGCTTATACACTGGATTTCCCGCTTGAACTTCACTATTATTAGTAAAATTCTTCTTTTCGTAAGTTGCCTTCTGAATCATGTCCTTTGTGACATTCTGAAGAGTAACACCTTCATATCCATCTGTATAGTATTGAATCACGCCATCACCTGCAGCCAGGAATACCTGCAATGCGTCTCCATACTGCCCTTTCATGTCTTCTAGCTGGGCATGTCTGCTCTGACTAGATTTGCTCTCCAACACCGTCTGAATTTCTGTTTTTAACGTATATACTTCTTGAAATTGCTCATCTGTATAATTTTCACTAAAGGATTGTGCTCTTGACAAAATAGAGTTTTGTTCTTCAGTAGTTAATTCCTCAGCATCAGAAGTCTCACCAGTTTTAAACTCCAGTGCCTGATTCGAAATCGTATACACCTGCGTTTTCGCACCTACTTTATCGCCTTCTGTTGCAAAATAATTCACATATCCAGCAGTTTCTGCATTTACCACTTGTTCGTCACGGAGAACAAATCCCGTATAAGCAGTATCTCTCAAAATGGAGCCCTCACGCACTTCGTAGACAGATACATGATCGTTGGTCAAATACATCAAAACTGTCGCAATCAAATAGATAAAAATAATTCCAAATATAATCACACCTATATTAAAATGCTTCTTCTTATAAAAAGCACGTATATTCGTTTCATTACGCTTCTTTGCCAAACGTCATACCCCCTACAATAATTTCAAAGCCGCTCCATGCAAATATTGAAATTGCTTGCCTTGATAATGATCTCCACGGTTCATTTGCTCTAGAACTTC
The DNA here is from genome assembly GCA_964591105.1 of uncultured Lachnospiraceae bacterium. GTDB lineage: Bacteria > Bacillota > Clostridia > Lachnospirales > Lachnospiraceae > CAZPZR01. The sequence goes on from CAZPZR010000006.1 coordinate 13,528, forward strand.
ATCTCGCAATTTCCACCAGCTGGTGCTCCAATTAGAGAATACAGCATCCTCCTCCGGCACACGGCTAAACAATCGTTCTACCACTATTTCTGGATTCAAATGCTCCAAAAATGCAATCAAACGCTCAATATATTCCTCTTTTGAGCATAACGTTATTGTACCATTTTCGTATGCCTCACACAACCTTGTATTTTTTGCAATATACAAAGAATGAATCTTTACAACCGGGATACGAAGTGCAGACAGAATCTTTGCTGTTTCTATGCTATCTGCCAGTGTATCACCCGGAAGATTCAAAATTACATGCGTGCAAATCTCAAATCCATATGGATGAATCTGAAGAACCGCATCAATAAATTCTGCCAGGCCATGCCCGCGCTCAATCGATGCTAATGTATGATAGTTTGCAGTCTGAAGCCCCAGTTCAATAGTAATCTCCATACCATACTCGGTCTGAATTTTTTTCAAAATTTCCAGATAAGGTTTGGAAATGCAGTCCGGCCGTGTAGATACTGCGATTTCTACAATATCCGGAACAGTTGCAGCTTCTCGCAAATATTGTTCGAACTCCTCAACTGGCAGAAATGTGTTCGTATAATTTTGAAAATAAGCAATAAATTTGTGGGCTTTATATTTTTTCTCAATATGTGATTTCGTATGAGTCAACTGTTCTGTTACGGACACAGTATTCTCCAAAGCTTCAAATCCCGTACCACATTCTGCACAGAAACTGCAGCCTCTTCTTCCACCCAAACGATTTGGGCAAGTCAGTGGTAGATTTACTGGAAGCTTATAAGTTTTTTCCCCATATTTTTCTTTCAAATAATCAGAATAAGCATAATAAAGACGTTTTTCTGGATTCATTATTTTTTCCTTTCCCACGTATAATATTTTTAAATTCACACACACTATGACCAGTATAAAAAAGGAGGATTTTTCATGAAATGGTTTGATAATACAGCACTGACGCTTGTAATCATCGGTGCGATTAACTGGCTGCTCATTGGTATCTTTCGCTTTGACCTGGTTGCACTTCTCTTTGGCAACTTAAGTTGGTTGTCGAGAATCATTTACACAATCATCGGTCTCTGCGGACTTTATCTCATCAGTCTCTTCGGAAGAATCAGTCAGCCTGGAGATTCTTGTTCATAAAAAGAGGGGTATCCTAAACCAGGATGCCCCTTTGTTTATCATTGATTGCTCGAAATCGCATTGATCAACTTCGTCATATCACGATATAAAATCTCTTTTGTCTCTGCACCCATGATTACTGATATGTAAGGCTGTTCTTGTGCATCCTTTTCCATCAGAATCAGACAATTTCCAGCCACAAGTAAGGTACCTGTCTTACCTCCGACAACAGTTGCTGCAGTTGGAAGTTCTGCTTTCCCAACCGCATAATAATTGGTTGGTTCTAATTCCAATTCTCGCGTTGTTCCATCTGCTCCAGTAATCTTTGCAGAATACTTTGAAGTGCCAATAATCTCTACAAATTCTTCGTGTTTGATACACTCATTGAATATCAGATAAAGATCATAAGCAGTTGTGTAATGCTCGTCATGGTACAAGCCATGTGGATTGACAAAATGTGAATTTGTCGCCATCAATGCCTGTGCTTGCTCGTTCATCATTACTGCGAAGTCGTTGACGCTTCCTCCGACATACTCTGCGATTGCTACTGCTGTATCATTTCCTGATTGCAAGAGCAGACCATAGAGCAAGTCACGCAACGTAATCTGATCCCCTTCGTGAATTCCACAAGTTGCTTCATCCGCTGCAAATCCGTTGCTGTCTGCATTCTTTCCAATTGTTACTACATCAGAAAGGTCTGCATGATTCATAGCAACTAATGCAGTCAGAATCTTCGTAGTACTTGCCGGATACACACGCTGGTGTACTTCATACGCATATTTTGCATCCGCCTGATTCACATCGAACAATGCTGCCGCTTTCAAGGTCGATGTGTCTACCGGCATCTCCATCTCTTCTTCTGCTGGAACCACACACAAATCTGTTGCAAACAGTTTTCCCTTATGATAAGAACTGTTGTAATGATCTGCTTCATACTCTGCAACAAGTGTCTGTTCCACAAATACATATTTTTTTACATAAATCGCTGCTGCGATCAAGCACAACAACAGAAGAAGACGTTTCATACGCTTTATACGTCTTCTTCTGCGTCGGCTATATCCTTTTTTTCTTCTTTTATCGGTACATCTCACGCCAATCAAGATCTCCTCTATCTAATGCTAATATAATAATCTCGGCAGTCGCAAGGTTTGTTGCCATCGGAATATTGTAAGTATCACACAGACGAATTACATCATTCACATCTGGATCATGTGGCTTCGGGTTGGTAGGTTCCCGAAGGAAAATCAATGCATCAATATCATTCTGTGCGATCTGCGCTCCAAGCTGCTGTTTTCCGCCAAGAGGACCTGCAAGATACTTATGAATATTAAGATTCGTAACTTCTTCTATCAATCGTCCTGTTGTACCTGTTGCATATAATTCATGCTTGCATAAAATTCCACGATATGCAATGCAAAAATTCTGCATTAATGTTTTTTTTGAGTCATGCGCAATTAGACCAATGTTCATTATTCCCACCTCTTACTGATATTTTTTTGGCTGTAATCCAACATTCAACACAAAACCTATTCCTATATATAAACTCACAAGTGATGTCAGACCATAGCTTACAAATGGTAATGGAACTCCCGTATTCGGAAGCATATTTGTTGCTACGCCAATATTGATAAAGCTTTGGAAGCCAATCAGGCCACCTACCCCGCAGCAGATTAGCCTTCCAGCCAGGTCTTGCGACCTCGCCCCCATCAACATACATTGTATCACAATCAGCAACAATAACGCAATAACAATACAACTTCCTACAAAACCAAGTTCTTCACCTACAATTGCAAAAATAAAGTCTGTCTGTGGTTCAGAAATAAAGTTTCCGTTCTTTACGGAAGTCGTTGTGTTATTATTTAATCCTTTTCCCGTTAACTGTCCAGAACCAATTGCCATTTCAGAGTTGTTCTGCTGATAAGCTTCATCACTTGCGTATTTTTCAGGTTCGATGAACGCAAGAATACGCTTCTGCTGATATTCATGCAAGAACGGCTGATTTGGTTGTACAACAATTCCAAGAAAGATTACGACAGTCGGAACAAGAATCAATATGACTGTTCCGATAAATCGATAGCTTAATCCTGCAGTAAAGATCAAAAGACATAAAAGCAATGTTGTCAAAATTGTCGTAGACAAGTTTGGTTCTGACAAAATCAACACCAATGGAATCCCACACAAAATCGCATATTTTATGATTGTTCTTTTGTCATTGATTTCTTCTTTATGATCCATTAACCATCTCGCAAAAAACAAAATCAATAAGATTTTCGCAAATTCTGATGGCTGAAATGTAGTGAATTTCAAGTCAATCCATCGTCTCGCACCGTTAACTTCCTGACCAATTCCAGGAATCAATACCAGTCCGAGGATTAAAATCGCAAATCCATAAATCGGCCAGTTCCACTCCAATACCCAGGAGTAGTCAATCACAGATACTACTACCATCGCAATTAGACCAATGACTAACCCAAGGATCTGCTTTGGCTGATAAACCGATTTAGCACTTCCTACCACCAGTACTCCAATCACTGATAAAGCAAACACGAGTAATATTAAGTTAAAATTATAGTCTCTCAAACGATAACGTTTTGTAAATTTGAATAATTTCACGTTTCTTCTCCCGTAAAATGAATAAGTATGTTTGTCCGTCCAATTTCTACTTGAAAATTATCTTCTGTAAGTTCCATATATTTTGATAATACGCCATAAAGTTCTCGCCGAATACACTCATAAGACTCCGGCATACACTGAACACGGTCCGAAGTCACTAGAAGCTTTAAGCGATTCTTTGCAATTGAAACCGAAGATTTTTTCAACATCCCTCAACCTCCTAATTTTTCTTAAAAAGGTGAGAAATCTTTGAAAATAATCCATCTCCTGAATCCAGATTCAGAAATGGGACTTCTGCTCCCATAATTCGTTTGCAGATATTCTGATAAGCTTTTCCCGCTTTTGAATCAATGCCAATGACTGGTTCTCCCTGATTTGTCCCAATTACCACATGTTCATCATCTGGAATCGCACCAATAAGTGGAATCGATAAGATTTCTGTCACATCTTCGATAGACATCATATCTCCACGTTTTACCATATCCATGCGAATTCGATTGATTACCAGTGCATTTTCGCGAAGGCCGCTTTTTTCTAACAATCCAATAATACGATCCGCATCACGGATTGCAGACACTTCTGGAGTCGTTACCACAATCGCTCTGTCTGCACCGGCAATAGCATTCTGGAAGCCCTGCTCAATTCCAGCTGGGCAATCCAGTAAAATATAATCAAATTCTTCTTTTAACTCTGCCATTAATTTTTTCATCTGTCCAGGTGAAATCGCAGATTTATCTTTTGTCTGTGCGGAAGGAAGCAGATAAAGATTGTCATAGCGCTTATCGCGAATCAATGCCTGCTTTAATCTACAATTTCCTTCAATTACATCTACAAGGTTATAAACGATCAAATTCTCAAGACCCATCACAACATCCAAATTGCGAAGCCCCAAATCCGTGTCGATTACAACAACTTTTTTGTTCAAGTTCGATAATCCTGCTCCAAGATTTGCTGTTGTCGTTGTTTTTCCAACGCCACCTTTTCCTGATGTAATTACAATCGCTTCTCCCATAATTCATTTCCTCCTATAACTGTTATCTGATTCTTTTCTTCTTGCATTTCTCATTTGTTATAGTCAGCTTTTGATTGATTAATCTCCTGCAGAACTGCTTCCAATTGCAGCAGCTTCTCCAGTTATGATTTCTTCTTCTGGTACGAGGTCATAGTAATATTTCATAACTTCTCTTCCAACTTCTGCAGCACGTGAAGAACTGTAACCATTTGCAATACGAACTGCAAATGCAATCTCCGGACTGCTGCTTGGAGCGTATCCAATAAACAATCCATGGTCTGGATGTGTTTTACTCTGCTGTGCAGTTCCAGTTTTTCCAGAGAGTTCTAAGTTATAAGAACTTAATTCCGAGAAAATATCTGCGTGTCCAAGCACAACATCGCGCATTCCCTTATGAACAGCATCCCAGGTAGAGGATGAAACATTCTCGATCTTTTTCGCTTCTTTGTTTTCAAATTCTTTCACAACTTTTCCGCTTGCAGTCGTCACTTTATCAAGCAATGTCAGACTGTATACGGTTCCCTTATTGGCAATCGCAGTTACATATCTTGCCAGCTGACTGGTGGTGTAGTTATTCGTACCCTGACCGATTGCGGACGGAACACTGGATTCATCAGAAATCTGTGGCTCTGCCTCTGGAACTTCCAGACCAGAAGTCTCATTCAAACCAAATTCCGTTGCATATTTTGCAAGTGCATCTGTTCCCACGTCACTGGAATAATACTTCTTCGTTGCATCTTCGCCTGTTGCTTCCGTTGTTGTCTTCTTATTTGTCAGACTCAAACGATATCCAACATCATAGAAAAAGCTGTTACAAGAATGTTCAATCGCTGCGGACACATTCAATCCCCCGTGTGCATTTGGATAAATCCAACATTTTGGATTTGGTTCTACATTTTCATAGACACCTCTACAAGTAATGATCGTTGAAGTATCAATCACACCTTCAGTAAGTCCCGCAACTGCAACTAGCGGCTTATACGTAGATCCAGGTGCTGTCTTTTCCTGCGTTGCGTTATTGTAGAATGGTCGCGCTGCATCTGTTACCAGCTTATTATAATAATCGGAATCCATCGTATTTGCCAAACGGTTATTGTCATATCCAGGATAAGATACGCAGGCAATAACATCTCCTGTATTCGTATCTGTCATAACCAGTGAACCTGTACATGGTTCCAAGCCTAACTGTCCTGGTGTAATCTGCAAGTTCTGAATCTTACTGCGAATAAATTCATAAGATCCAAGTTCTCCAGATTTCAAACGATTATATTGTTTTTCACTATATTTCAAAACTTCCTGTTCATAAAGCATCATACAAATCTGACGACCAGTAATCGCTCCGTTTCGAATCATATAGCGGTAAATCTCTTTATCAAATCCATTATTGGATTCCAGTGCGTCCAAAATGTAATCGACCAATGCCTGATAAGTTTCTGTAGATGCAGAGTACTTGTCACTTTCTGGCATAAATTCCTGAAGTTTGGACGTATCAATCCAATTCTTGGAAATTGCATAGTTTAAATACGTGTAGACATTAATCGTCTCGTCTTCTCTCCATGCCTTGTACGTACTATCGCCGGTATCGATTGCGTCTGACATCAGCACCTGTCTGGATGTAGTCAGAAGATCCGTTACGGTATAAGTCAAATATGCCTGATACTCTTTGGACATATCTTTGTATGCCTTTTCCTCGGAGTCATTTAAAATAGATTTCAGTTCTTTGAGTACTTTCTTCTTCTGTGAAGAGAAACTGTCATTGACTTCCTTTTCAACGTCTCCGGCATCCTTTTCTGAAAAATGGTTCATATCCAAAATGTCATTGGAAATAAACGCATTATATACATCTCCAATTGGAATTGCAATATCACTGGCATCGCCCACTGCATTACGGTCAAATGTTAAGGAATTGGTAAGTTTTGAAAGGAGAATTCCTGCAAGTTCCTGTTCCAAAATGTTATATGCTGCCACCTGCAGATCTGCATCAATCGTGAGGTATACATCATTTCCAGCTTTTGCCTCTTTTCCTTGCACTGTCTCGATGACTTTACCAACGTTATTAACGTAAAGCTTTACTTCACCTTTTTTTCCGCGCAGATAACTATCCAGTTCTTTTTCAAGACCAGATTTACCTACCGTGTCATTCTTATCATATTCTTCTTGTTCTTCTTTGCTGAGCGCATCATATTCTTCTACAGAAATCTGTCCCGTATAGCCGATAATATTTGCAAAACACTTACTATCGGTGTAGCGGCGCATAGACTCTTCCTGAATATTTACTCCCTGTAGGGTATCCATATTTTCCATAATATCTGATACCGTCTCATCAGAAACATCCTCTGCGATAGTTGTAGCAATGTATTTCTGATAACTGTTCAAAGAGACTGCATAACGGATATTAATCAACTTCAAAATTTCTTCCTTGGAATACTTTTCTTCATTAATTCCATATCCATTCTTTTCATCTGAACACAGGTAGTGAATGATTTCCTCTGCTGACTGTGCTTTCTGTTTTTTCGTCAGTTTATCAATCGTAGCCTGTCCATATACGTCTGCAATAAATCTCAAACGCTGTGTGTCTGATTCCGCAACGAAAATATAATTATCGTCGCTGTCCAGAATGATTCCAAAATTGTTGATCACAGTATCTCCATTGGATTCCACCATATCAATAACTGTACGAACAACTTTATTCAATTCTTTATTTTTCTGTTTCTTGGTATCGTAATCACCATTATCTTCAATCGTAACTGAAAACGCTAATTCATTGTAAGCAATCAGTTTACCATTTCTATCATAAATATTTCCGCGTGTGCCCTCTACATCCTTCGTTTTCTGAATCTGAAGTTTGTAGTTATCAAAATATTCCTGTCCTTTTACGATTTGAAGGTAAAATACTCGCTGAACGAGTAGTCCTGTCGTAACGCAGAACAGAATGATCATCACGAAAATACGCGACTGCACGATTTCAGCTATTCTATTTTTTATCTGTTCCCACAAATTAGACAAACCTACTTGCACTCCTTTGCTCTTCTGCTTCTAATTTCTTGTTAATCTTTAAAATTACCTGGTACAAAACCAATGTAATCAATATTGTATAGACCAGTTCTGGAAGTATGATCCTTGTCAAATAGGTGAAAAATGCAAAATCTCCACGTAACATACAAAGACACGCATACGTAATAATTCCATAGATCATCTCACTGGCTGCAATCAAACCAATTGGTAATTTGATATCATCATCATAAAAGACTCTTTCAAACGCACCATTAAAATATCCAAGCACGCTAAAGATCAACATATGAAATCCCAGGGCAGTTCCCCAGAATAAATCCTGAAAAAGTCCACATACGAACCCAACAGCCATGCCCTCTTTTTTGCCGCGCATAAATCCAAACGCTGCAGTCACAATTACCATAAGATTCGGATAAATAGATGCAATCGTCAGCTTATGGAACAAAGTACCTTGTAAGAGGAAACTGATTACAATGATTAAAAAAGTAATAACCTTTCTTTTCATGAATGATTACTCTCCTTGTTTGTCCTTCTTCGTATCTTTCTGATCAGATACCATATCATCTTTTGTTGTCGTGATAACAAGCACTTCCTGTATCTTACTAAAATCAACCGCTGGTGTAATATAACCAGAACGTGTCAGATTGTTAGAGTCTACTTTAATCTCACTGATGTAACCAATGAACAATCCCTGAAGGTAACGACTGCTGACATGAGAAGTTACCACCTGCTCTCCAACTTCAATCTTGTTATCATTATTTGCCAATTTTTCAAAACGGAGACGTCCATCGGAAGTAAGTTCCAATTCTCCAGATACAATACAAGTATCAGATGTAGATAAAACCATACCACTCACGTTGCTGGAATCATCAATGATGGAACGCACTCTTGCATAGTTAGGACCTACTTCTGTAACGATTCCTACCAGGCCACTTCCTGCAAGTACATTACAGTTTTCCTTAATTCCATCCTTGCTACCTTTGTCAATCGTAAAATCACTGAACCAGTTGCTTCCGTTATTGGCAATGACATGCGCACCGATTTTCTTATAGTCTGAATAATTTTCATCCAGTTTATATAACTCACGCAGCCTGTCCAGCTCATATTGTTCCTGACGAAGTCTGGTATTATCAATTGTCAGTTCATCTACTTTTTCCTGTAATTCGCTATTCTTTTTCTTCATCTCTTCCATTGTCTCGAAATTACTGGAAACATCATTCATCCACATTCCAGCGTAACTGATTCCCTTCTGCATTGGAATGATTGTATAATTGGCAATAAATCGCAATGGACCACCGCCATCTACAAATCCTTCGATTCCGAGGAGAATCACGCATACAGCCGCGAGAATCAATAACCAATATCTACTTGAAAGAGAGGATTGATTTTTAATCTTCATATTATCTCATCCACCTATAATTATCATCAAGCATAGAATATGCAAGTTTACTTAGTTCTTTTGACATAATGATTTTTTTCAAGCCTACCACAGCACAAATATCTGGTTCGGAGGCAACATATGTTGGAAGTCCAAGCGCTTTCTCGACATATGTCTGAAGTCCTGGCATATTCGCAACACCTCCTGTGAGATAAATTCCATTCTTGTAAATTGCTTTACGTACTTCCGGTGGTGTACGATCCAGCAGAGAAAGAATCGCTCTCACACACTCCAAAAGTGGATCACGCAGCGCTGCACGCACCAAAGTCAAAGAAACTTGTTTTCTTACTGGAAGTCCTGTGATCAAGTCGCGTCCCGCAACTGCCATAGCTGCTTCTGTCTCACCAGTAAATACTCCGAATCGCTTACGAAGTGCTTCAGCAGTTGGTTTCCCAATCAAGAAGTCATGTCCATGACGTACCTGATTGATAATCGCCTGATCATAAGTTGCGCCCCCAATCTTCAGACGCTGGTTAAATACAATACCGCCGCCTGCCAGAACAGAAAGTTCTGTTGTTTCCGCTCCAAAGTTTGCGATAAATACACCTTTGGTATTCTGAACATCTATGTTGAGTCCTACCGCATCCGCAATTGCACGTTCTACAATGTTTACCTCTTTCGCCCTTGCCGTCGAATGAATCACAAGGTCGAAAAATGCTTTTTTCTCAACTTCTGTAACATCTGTTGGAACAGCAATGACATACTCAGAACCTCTCGCAAACTGTCTGCCTTTCTTTAACAGGTTCTGCAAAAGGAACTGCATATTGTTAAATCTGGAAATTACGCCTTCCTGCATTGGGAAGATTACTTCGATGTTTGAAGGTGTCTTCTCGTACATCTCATAAGCATCATCCCCAACTGCAAATATTTCTCGCTGGTCTTTGATCGCTATGACGTCTTTTTCTTTCCAGATGATATCTTTCTTTTTATCATAAACCTTAATTTCATAGGAACCAAGGTCAATTCCATATGTATTTCTTGCCATCTCATGAATCCTTTCTAAAGAGTATTCCTTCCTCCCGAAAACTTATATAGCAATTATTGCCAATAATGATGTGGTCTAACAATTCTATTCCAATTAAGCTTCCTGCCTCTGCGATTCTCTTCGTTGCAAGGAGATCTTCCCGGCTTGGAGTCGGATCACCACTTGGATGATTATGCATAATTACAATCGATACAGCATTCTTCTGTAACGCTTCTATAAATAATTCTCTTGGTGTGACCAAGGACGCATTAACAGTTCCTTTGAACACATCCTTGTCACCAAGCAGATTTGCTTTCGAATCAAGCATCAACATTTTCATATGTTCTTGTTTCTCGTGTCTCAAATCTTCCATATAGTACTGTGCAATCGTATCCGGAGACGAAAAACAAAGCAGCTTCTCTGCTTTTGCCTTCGCGAGTCGCTTTGCGAGCTCTGAAATGCACACAATCTGAACAGCCTTTACCGTTCCAATTCCTTTCATCTCTCGAAGCTTCTCAACAGAGAGCTGATGAATTCCCAGCAATCCTTCTTCCCCTGTCTGGTAAAGAATCCGATTCGCCAGTTCTATAACATTCTCTCCCTTTGTACCAGTTCTCAAAAGAACCGCCAGAAGTTCACTGTCACTCAGACTGGAGGCCCCACGCTTCAAGCATTTTTCATAAGGGCGCTCCTGTTCTGGAATTTTTTTCATTTGGTTGGTTTGATTCATTTTATCTTCGGATTCGCACGACACGTATCAGAACCTATAAGAAACGATAGATGATAATTGCAACCAACACCCCTATAATACTTGCAATCGTGATTTTAATCGTAAGGCCGAATGTGACCACCAATAATCCAAGGTTTAAGATCATCGGTTCGTCCAGACCAAATGACTGTCCATAAGACAACCAACTCAGTGCCGGCACACCTTCTGCCATCATCCCGATGAAGCCTCCAAGCACAATTCCTGTTAAAAGCAACAGAAATAACGCCCAGGTGTTCTTGCTTCCATGTCCCTTCATATGTACTCCTCCTCACGTTTATCTCTTCGAAAAACTCAATATATTTTATCACATTTGAAAAAAGGTGTATAGACTTAAGCTATTAAAAATTTCTTAAGCCTGTTCACACTTGTCGAATGGACGATAGTTTTGACAAATCTGCTCTGCCACCTTTAGTCCATCCATTGCAGCAGATGTAATGCCGCCTGCGTATCCTGCACCTTCCCCGCAAGGATATAATCCTCGCACTTTGCTCTGCAGCGTTTCATCTCTCATAATCTTCACTGGAGAAGATGTTCGACTTTCCACCCCTGATAAAATCGCATCTTTTCTCGCATATCCATGAATCTTATGATCAAACTGACGAATTCCCTCTTCCAGAGATTCTGAAAGATACTCTGGGAAAATTGCTCGCACATTCGCCCACGTATATTCACCTTTCAATTGTGGCAGAAATTCTCCCGGCCCTTTGGATGGTTGATTCTGGCAGAAATCTTCAAAAAGCTGTACTGGAATTTTCCCTTTTCCTTCTCGATAAGCATTGGATTCCAATGTTCTCTGAAATTCCATCCCAGATAAGATTCCATTTACTCCATAATCTTCTGGTGTCACAGTTACGATAACTGCGGAATTTGCATTTTTCCCGTCTCGACCACTGTAGCTCATTCCATTCACTGCCAGTCGCTGCTCTTCGGAAGAAGCATTCACTACATATCCTCCCGGACACATACAGAATGTATAGACTCCACGACCATTTTCAAGATTTACAGTCAACTTGTAAGGTGCTGCCGGTAAATCTTCTGGTTCTGCAATTCCATACTGGCTTTCGTTAATCAATGTTTGTGGGTGCTCCACACGAACACCTACTGCAAATGGCTTTGCTTCCATTGGAATCTGTTGTTCCAAAAGCATTTCAAAAGTGTCTCTTGCACTATGACCAATCGCAAGCACAACAAGCTCTGCCTGCAGTACCTGTGTCTCTCCTGTAAGACTATCCAGCACTTCGATGGCTGAAAGTTTTCGTCCTTCGCCTTCTTCCAGAACACGAAGATTCGTAACTTGTGAGTGAAATCTCACTTCTCCGCCAAATGCTTCAATCGCAGTTCTCATATTTTTTACAACTTTTGCCAGCACATCTGTCCCAATATGTGGTTTACTCTCATATTGTATCTTATCTGGGGCACCATATTTTGTAAAAATACGTAGAACTTCTTGATTTCTTCCAAATTTATCATTTACCAAAGTGTTCAATTTTCCATCGGAAAATGTTCCTGCTCCGCCTTCTCCAAACTGGACATTGGACTGCTTATTCAAAATACCTTCATTCCAGAACTTCTCAACATCCACAATACGATCATCTACTGCAGCTCCGCGCTCCAGAAGAATTGGACGATATCCAAGTTTTGCCAACTGATATCCGCAGAACAACCCTGCCGGACCAGTTCCGATGATGATTGGACGTTCTTTCAATGGTTCCGTTCCCGTAGCCTCACAAGTATAGCCTGCTGTTTTTGAAGGATTTACTTTCATAGCATTTTTCGGAAGCTTTTTGATACGTTCCTCATTTTTCACTTCCACAGCTACCGTGTAGACATGATAAAGCTGAGGTTTTTTTCTTGCATCCAAAGATTTTTTTAAGATGCGAAAAGATATTAAATCTTTTTCGCGCACACGAAGAAGCTTTAATACCTTTTCCTTTAATCGTTCCTCTGTATGAGGAATTTCTATTTTTATCTGACTAATCTGAATCATATTAATCTCCTAATTTCCTGCATGTGTACCGGCAATCTTTCCAGTTGCCCATGCCCACTGAAGGTTATAACCGCCACAGATTCCATCTACATCCAGAAGTTCTCCAACAAGGTAAAGGCCTTCCACAAGTTTCGACTCCATGGTTTCTGGATTTACCTCATCCAAGCACACACCACCTGCACACACTTGTGCATTTTCAAATCCATTTGTTTCCGTGACCGTAAGGCGCGTGTGTTTGCAGCGCTGCATCAGAATCTGCATATCTTTTTCTGTAAGCTCTGCCACCATTTTACCAGATGGAATACAGGCAATTTCCAGAATTCGCGGAATCAGCTTCTGATTGAAAATTCCTGTAAGGAATTCAGTAACACTCCACTGCATACATTGTGCTCTTCTGTTCTGCATGAATGTCTGCCACTGCATCTCATCCATGTATGGTACAAAGTCAACCTCTACTTCTGCTTTTCGCTGATAGTACAGTGCCTTTGCAAGATAACGGCTGACCTGGAATACTGGGATTCCAGAGATACCATATGCCGTCAGCTGAAGTTCTCCTGTATCACTGGCAACAAGTTTTTCTCCGTCATATGCAGAGATTTTCCCGTCCAGTCGAACTCCTGCTGCCTTCTGCAACGGATTTTTTCTTGTCTTTAACTGCACAAGCGCCGGAACTACTGGAGAAAGATGGTGTCCAAATTTTTTCGCAAGACGATAACCACTTCCATCCGAACCAAGCACACTTGCTGCTTTCCCACCTGTTGCAAGAATCACACAATCTGCTTGGAATTTGCCTTTCGAAGTCTGAATCTGAAATCCTTTGTTTCCTTTCTGAATTTCCTTCACTGCAACTTCTGTATGCACCTCTACTCCCAGGTGTTCCAATCTCATCTGTAACATCTCCAAAATTGTCGTCGCCTGATCACTTCTTGGATAAATGTATCCGTTTCTGGACTTCATCAGCACCCCAAGCTTTTCAAAAAAATCCATGGTATCTTTCTCCGTAAATTGGTCCAAAATCGGAGCAATTGCTTCTGGGGTATCACTGCGGAAACAGGAAAGTTCCATATATTTATTTGTTAGGTTGCAGCGACCATTTCCTGTAGAAAGAATCTTCTTTCCAATTCGTTCCTTCTGCTCCAGAATCATCACCTGCGCATGAGGATTTGTCGTCGCTGCTGCAATTGCGGCAAACATCCCGGAGGCTCCGCCGCCAATAATCGCAACACGTTTCATGGGCTTCTCCATTCTTATTCTATAAAGTAACCAATCCTTCTCTTACCATGTATTCCAGAGACATTAAGATTCCAAGTTTTGCATGTGGCCATGTAAGTCCACCCTGGAAATATACAGCATATGGCTCCCTCATTGGTCCATCTGCACTCAACTCAATGGAAGATCCCTGAACGAAAGCTCCTGCTGCCATAATTACATCACTGTCATATCCAGCCATCTCAGATGGTTCTGGCACTACGTAAGAATCTACTGCCGCTGCTGCCTGAATTCCACGACAGAAGGCAACCAATCCTTCTGGAGTTCCAAGTGTCACAGCCTGAATAATATCATGTCTGCTCTCTGTTCCATTTGGAATAACAGAAAATCCAAGACGTTCATAAATATTCGCAGCCAAGATTGCACCTTTCAGTGCACTCGCAACTACTGTAGGAGAAAGGAAGAATCCCTGGAAGAATGCCTGGTTTACTCCAAGTGTAGCTCCGACTTCTTTTCCAAGTCCTGGGGAAGTCAGACGGCAGGCACAATTTTCAATCAAATCTGCTCTACCAGCAACATAACCACCGATTGGTGCAAGTCCACCACCTGGGTTTTTGATAAGAGATCCTACTACCATATCTGCACCCACATCACTTGGTTCTATTGTTTCTACAAATTCTCCATAGCAGTTATCTACCATACAGATGACTTCCGGTTTGATTTCTTTTATAAATGCAATCAGTTCTCCAATCTGTTTCACAGAGAAACTTGGTCTTGTCTGATAGCCTTTGGAACGCTGGATTGTCACTAATTTTGTCTTTTCATTGATTGCTTTTTTAATATTTTCATAGTCGAAAGTTCCGTCTGGAAGTAAATCTACCTGATTGTAAGTAATTCCATATTCTGCAAGTGAACCGTTGGATGGACGAATTCCAATCACTTCTTCCAAAGTATCGTATGGTCTTCCAACTGGTGACATTACTTCATCTCCAGGACGAAGATTCGCACTGAGTGCAAGATACAACGCATGAGTTCCACAGGTAATCTGTGGTCTTACTAATGCATCTTCTGTATGGAACACAGATGCATAAACCGCTTCTAATACGTCACGTCCGCGGTCATCGTGTCCATATCCACTTGTGGCATTAAAGCAAGTTGCACTGACATGATTGTCCTGCATTGCTTTCACAACTTTTAACTGATTGTATTCTGCGACTCTATCAATTTCGTCAAATCTTTCCTTTAATTCTGCTTCTATCTTGCTGCCAAATTCCAAAACGGATTCTCTGACGCCAAGTTCTCGATAAATATCCTTATTCTGAATCATCTCTATTTCCTCCCTTTATCTTGCATTTGTATCCATGATCAATGTCTTCATATTTGCAACACGCGCGTCAAACTCTGGGTTTAACGGTGGAATCTCAAGTACCACATCTGCTGCCTTTCGGTATTGTTTCATGTCATACAGCAGTGCTGCCTGATTCAAGTGAAACATTGCCAGTTCTCCTTCATTTTCAATCAATGGTTTTAACTCCATCAACTGCTTGTACGTAGACTTTGCATTGTGTGTGGTTGCATACAATTCCATCAACGTATTCATTTTTCCTAAAAACTTCGACTTTCTTCGGAACAGTCTTCGAAGCATATGATTCCCTCCATGTGTTTTAACATTGTATCTAAAATAAGTGTTTCATCATAGTTGCATGCTTGTTTATCAATCCAGATCACTTCGCGCTCCCGCTTAAACCAGGTAAGCTGACGCTTTGCAAAATGTCTGGTATCTCGCTTAATCTTATAGATTGCTTCATCCAAAGAAATCTCTCCATCCAGATATTCCAGGATTTCTTTATATCCCAGTCCCTGCATTGATACCATATCTTTGGTATAACCCTTTGCTTTTAAAGCTTTGACTTCTTCTAATAAGCCTTCCTCCATCATCGCATCGACACGGCGATTGATTCGATCATACAAGTGTTTTCTGTCGTCATTTAGTACAAAATAACGGAATTCGTATGGAGATTCTTTTTCTCGTTCTTTTTCGTTATGCTCAGAAATTTTCGTTCCTGTCTGCTTATAGAACTCCAACGCACGAATGACACGCTTTACATTATTCGCGTGAATTGTATCTGCCGAAGCCGGATCTACTTCCCGAAGTTTTTCGTGTAATGCTTCCGCACCGTGAGTTTCTGCATATGCCTCTAATTGCTCTCGGTATTCATGATCTCCGTCATTTTCTGTAAAATCTATATCGTACAGAAGTGCTTGAATGTAAAATCCTGTCCCTCCAACTACGATTGGAATGTGTCCATTGGCATAAATCTGTTCCATCGCCTGTTTTGCCATTTGCTGAAAACGAACAACATGGAACTCTTCTGCCGGTTCTAACACATCTACCAGGTAGTGTGGCACGCCATCCATCTCTTCTGGACGAATCTTCGCAGAGCCGATATCCATTTCCTTATACACTTGCATCGAATCTGCGGAAATGATCTCTCCCCCGATTGCTTTTGCAAGTCCAATCGATGCCTTTGTCTTCCCAACTGCTGTCGGGCCAGTCAAAATGATTAATGGTTTTTTCATTCTTACAAAATCCTCTTAAATTTCTTTTCCAGTTCTTTCTTTGACATTGCAATGATTGTTGGTCGCCCATGTGGACAGTGATATGGATTCTCCAACAGAAGTAATTCCCCAATCAGGGCATCCACTTCTGAAGCAGACAACTTCATATTGCCCTTTACGGCCGCTTTGCAGGACATAGATGCCACTTTTTCATCAATAATGTCTGCTGCCTGATTGCGGCGAATCTCATCGGACAAACTGTCAATCATTTCCATCAAAAGTTCTTTTTTCGCGATTCCAAACAAGTTGTCTGGCACTGCGCGTACCGCATAGGACTCCTGCCCAAATTCTTCAATCTCGAATCCAATTCTAGTGAACTGATCCATATATGTCTGCAGCAGTTCCTGTTCTTGCATGGTCAAATTCAAAATAATCGGTGGACTGATAATCTGAGACGTAAACTCTCTTGTTTTCATCCCACGAATCGTCTTTTCATAAAGCACACGCTCATGAGCCGCATGCTGATCAATAATATACAGGTTCTCATGATACTCTACTAACCAGTAAGTGTCAAATACCTGTCCAATCAATTTATATTCTGCTCGAATTTCTGGCTTTAACAGTCGTTCTTCGAACAAGTTTAACTGATGAGCAGGTTCCTCTTCCTTCTGCACTTTGCGCGGTTTTACAGGCTCCGCTGCTTTTTCTTCCGAAGCAATGCGGTAGTTTACTGCTTCTCGAATTCGATCCGCCTGTACTTCTGGCTTGAATACCGCTGTGCGATCCTTCACTTCTGCAGAAGAATTCTGTGCATGATAGGAAGCCACACGCTTCTTCATCTGCTCCATAAAGTAATCCAGGTTACGTTCCCCTGCCGGTGGAACAGCCTTCTTCGATGTCACTGGAACTTCCCGTCTCTGTGGAGTTTGCACTGGAACCGACGCCTGTTTTGGCGCTGTCGGAATCGGATGCACCGGCTGACGTTTTGGTTCTTCCGGAAGTCGATGAAGTTCTACCGGTTCCTCTGTTTTTGGCTTTTCTGGTTGCTTCACTGCCGGTGGATCTGCTGCCTTCGGTACATCTAACGTAACACGCGGAATCAGTTCCTCTGCATGAAGTCCACGGTCTACCGCCGCATATACTGCATTGTATACCGCCTGCTGATTGTGAAAACGCAGTTCCATCTTTGTCGGATGTACGTTTACATCTACATATTCCCCCTCTACTTCCATATGTAGCACAACAAATGGATACTTATGCTGCATGGTGAAGCCTTTATATGCATCTTCAATGGCTTTGTAAATAATATTGCTTTTCACATAACGGCCATTGATAAAATAATTTTCAAAGTTACGATTTCCACGGGAAACCAGCGGTGCCCCCAAAAATCCTGTGATTTTCATTCCATCCAGTTCTTCCTGAACTTCTAGAAGATTCGATGCAATCTCACGTCCATAAATATGATAGATTACATCCCGAAGTTTTCCATTCCCAGAAGTATGAAGTTTTGACTGTCCATTATTGATAAACTGGAAGGAAATCTCTGGGTGGGAAAGTGCAAGTCTTGTCATCAATTCTCCCACATGGCTCGCCTCTGTCATTGGCGTCTTCAGAAATTTTCTTCTAGCCGGAGTATTATAGAACAACTGACGAATCAAAAAGGTCGTTCCATTCGGTGCTCCCGTATCTTCGTAGGCTTCTTCTTTCCCTCCGGAAATACAGTATCTTGTTCCGAATACATCGTCCTTTGTCTTCGTAATCAATTCCACTTGCGCAATTGCAGAAATACTGGAAAGCGCCTCTCCGCGGAACCCCAGAGATGCAACATGGGTCAAATCTTCCGCTGTTCGAATCTTGCTGGTAGAATGGCGCAAAAACGCAGATGGAACTTCTGATTTTTCAATCCCACATCCATTGTCTGCAATTCGAATGAAAGAGATTCCTCCTTCTTTGATTTCCACTGTGATTGCGGTCGCGCCGGCATCAATTGCATTTTCCACCAGTTCCTTTACAACAGACGCTGGTCGTTCTACCACTTCACCGGCAGCAATCTTATCAATGGTAATTTGATCTAATACTTGAATCTTACTCATATTTACCACCTGTTTTTCAGTTTATTCTGCAGCTGATACAATGTATTCAGCGCATCAATTGGTGTCAGATTGGCAACGTCTAAGTTCTTCAATTCTTCCAGAACATCATCATCTTTCACCGTGTCAAAAAGTGACATCTGCGCAAGATCTACCTCATCCAATTTCTTTGCTTTTACGCGAGATGGCGTTCCCTGCGCCGCAATATCTTTGATTCGCGTTGTAATATCTGCATGAATCAACTCTTCTACAATCTCTTTCGCACGCGTAATTACATTCTCTGGTACGCCGGCAAGTCTGGCAACCTGAATTCCGTAGCTTTTGTCTGCGCCGCCTTTCACAATTTTACGAAGGAAAATGATGTCATCTCCTTTTTCTTTTACTGCGATACAGTAGTTATTAACATTATCAATTTTACCCTCTAACTCTGTCAGTTCATGGTAATGCGTTGCAAAAAGTGTCTTCGCTCCCAGCAATTTACTATTACTGATATGCTCAATGACTGCCCATGCAATACTCAATCCATCAAAAGTACTGGTTCCTCGCCCAATTTCATCCAGAATCAGCAAGCTTTTACTTGTCGCATTACGCAAAATGTTCGCCACTTCTGTCATTTCCACCATAAACGTGCTCTGTCCGGATGCAAGGTCATCGGACGCACCGACACGCGTGAAAATACGATCCACCAGTCCAATATCCGCACTGGATGCAGGGACGAAAGAACCAATTTGCGCCATCAGTACAATCAACGCTGTCTGTCGCATATACGTAGATTTTCCAGCCATGTTCGGTCCTGTAATAATGGAAATCCGCTGTTTCTTATCATTCAAATATGTATCATTCGTAATAAACATATCATTCGGAATCATCTTCTCTACAACCGGATGACGGCCATCTTTAATATCAATGACTCCTTTTTCATTAATCTTTGGTCGCACATAATTATTGCGTTCTGCCACGATTGCAAGAGATGCAAGCGCGTCAATCTGTGCAACTGCCTTTGCAGTCGTCTGAATACGCACTACCTGTTCCGCAATCTTGTCGCGGATCTCACTATACAGTTGATATTCCAATGCATAAAGCTTATCTTCTGCTCCCAGGATCGTATCTTCCAGTTCTTTTAGTTCTGGAATAATGTATCGTTCTGCATTGGTCAACGTCTGTTTTCTCATATAGTAATCTGGAACAAGATTCTTAAAAGAATTGGTAACTTCCAGATAATAGCCAAATACTTTATTAAAACGAATTCGCAGGTTCTTGATTCCTGTCTTTTCTCGTTCGGTTTCCTCTAATTTTGCAAGCCAGTCTTTACCATCAGACTTTGCATTTCGAAGCTTATCTACTTCCACATCATAACCATCGCGGATAATTCCGCCTTCTTTCATAGCAATTGGCGGATCTTCCTTAATGGCAGTCTGAATCAATGCGCAAAGATCTTCCAGCGGATCCAGATTGCTGTCAATCTCTTTCAGCAGGTCACTCTGCATGTCTCCCAAAATGCACTTAATATGTGGGAGCATCGCAAGGGAACTCTGAAACGCAATCAGATCTCTCGGATTTGCGGACTGGAACGTAATCTTACTCACTAGACGTTCCAAGTCATAAACAGGTGCCAGATACTCTCGAATCTCTTCACGACTGATTGCCTGATCTTTCAGCTCTTCCACCGCATCCAGACGCTGAAGAATTGCTTCTTTATCAATCAATGGCTGCTCAATATATTTACGAAGAGTACGTGCTCCCATCGCTGTCTTTGTCTTATCTAATACCCACAGCAGAGAACCACGTTTTTGTTTTTCACGTAACGTTTCACACAGTTCCAGATTTCTACGTGTAGAGCTGTCTAGAAGCATGTATTTTCCAGTTGCATATGGTGTCAGTTTTGACAAATGTGAAAGGGATGTCTTCTGTGTCTCTTTCAGATACTGCAGCAGTGCACCTGCCGCAAGAACTCCACTTTCGTAGTCCTGCATTCCAAGTCCTTCTAAAGTTCCGCTATGGAAATGTTCCTTTAACACATTCGCACAGATTGCATCGTCAAAGTACCATGCATCCAGAGAATAAATGGTAATGCCCAGACGTTCTCGCAAATCTACAAAATCCATGCCACTCATATAAAAAGCCTCATTGCAAATCAGCTCTGAGGGCATAAATTTATAAATTTCATCAAATAATTTTTCACTATTTTCCAATTCCGTTACAAAATAGTCTCCGGTTGTAACATCTGCAATAGAAAGTCCATAGCGTCCTTCCACATAAACGACACACATCAGATAGTTGTTCTTCGTCTCGTCCAATGCCTGTGTATCCAGGTTTGTTCCTGGTGTAACAATTCGAACGACTTCACGTTTCACAATTCCTTTTGCAGTTGCCGGATCTTCTACCTGTTCACAGATAGCCACCTTATAGCCTTTGGATACGAGACGGTTCAAATAAGAGTCTACTGAATGATATGGTACTCCGCACATCGGTGCGCGTTCTTCCAATCCACAGTTCTTACCTGTCAAAGTAATCTCCAGTTCCTTAGATGCTGTAATTGCATCGTCAAAGAACATCTCGTAAAAGTCTCCTAATCTATAAAATAAAATGCAGTCTTTGTATTCTTCTTTTGTCTTCATATACTGCTGCATCATTGGTGTTAATTCAGCCACGTTACTTCTCCTCTTTTGCTTAAATTCTTACATTTCATTGTAGCACACTGTTTAAAAATCTGTAAACTTATAAAAAGAAAAATTTCGGCTTTTCTTCCCCGTACATCCAGTGCCCCAAATATCCACACAAAACAATTCCAACCGCGCAAAGCCCTGAAAATATCACCACAAATGGCAAGCAGATTTGCCCCATCACATTGAAGGGAAGTCGGCTGTAATCCCATACTGCCAGCTTCAGCCATTTATTCACAATAATTCCTGTGATAAACTCCAAACATGTCACAACAAGAATTCCACGAAATACTTGCTTCCAAAAAGGCTCTGTCCAATGAAGGAGATTCCCTTGAAAAAAGAAAAAATCCAGACAAATGCCACCAAGTACAAACATCGTCCAATGTGAAAATCCACGAAATAACAGCTCGAAGCTATAATACAGAGATCCACCCAATGCTCCAAAAAATAAATACTCACTTAATTTCTTCATGTAAAAACGCCCTCACCATTCTTCTTACTAAATAGTGTGGGCGCTTCTTGTTTAGATTATAGTTGGAAGTTATTTCATTTCGCCAAGGTAATAGAATCCTTTGCATTCGGACAAATGTACTGTTACAAATGTTCCGACCATGTCTTCACTTCCTTCAAAGTGTACCAGCAAGTTGTTGCTCATTCTTCCAGTTACCATGCCTGGGTTGTGATCACTGACAGATTCTACCAATACTTCCTGATCTGTACCTTCGTGTACAGCACATACTTCTGCGGCAATTGTCTGTACTTCATTCAACAGACGATCAAAACGGTCTTTGACTACGTCTTCCGGTACTTGATTTTCCATTACGGCAGCAGGTGTTCCTGTTCTCTTCGAATAGATAAATGTAAATGCGCTATCATAACGTACCTGACGAACAATATCCATTGTTTCTAGGAAATCTTCTTCTGTTTCTCCAGGGAAACCTACAATAATATCCGTAGTCAGGGAAATATCTGGAATCGCTTCCTTGATTTTTCTTACCAAATTCAAATACTTTTCTTTATCATAACGTCTGTTCATCTTTTTCAGAATATCAGAGCTTCCGGACTGCACTGGAAGATGCAAATGTTTGCAAATCTTCTTGGAGTTCTTCATAACTTCAATCAGTTCATCTGAAAGATCCTTTGGATGAGATGTCATGAAACGAATTCTCTTCAATCCTTCAATTTTCTCAATTTCCTGCAGAAGTTCTGCAAATGAAATCGGATGCTCCAGTGTCTTCCCATAAGAGTTTACATTCTGTCCAAGCAGCATAACTTCTACAACACCATCTGCAACTAACTTCTCAATTTCACGAACGATTGCTTTCGGATCACGGCTTCTTTCACGACCACGAACATATGGAACAATACAATAGCTACAGAAGTTGTTGCATCCAAACATAATATTGACACCAGATTTGAATGGATACTTTCTGTCATTTGGCAAATCCTCTACGATTTTATCCGTATCTTTCCAAATATCGATTACCATACGTTTAGAATAGAAACGAGTAACCAATAACTCTGCAAATTTGTAAATGTTATGTGTACCGAAAATTAAATCTACGAAAGAATAACTCTTTTTCAGTTTTTCCACTACTTCTGGCTCCTGCATCATACAGCCACAAAGTCCAATCATCATATGTGGATTTTTCTTTTTCTTTGGTTTCAACTGTCCAAGATGTCCATATACCTTTGTATTCGCATTCTCACGAACAGTACAAGTATTATAGATTACAAAATCTGCTTCATCTTCCGCAGCTTCTACATAACCAATCTGCTTCAGGATTCCACAAAGTTTCTCAGAGTCTCTTGCATTCATCTGACAGCCAAATGTTGTCACGCAGAATGTCAGGTCTCTTCCAATCTCTTCCTTCTTCTGTGCAAGATACTGCTTTGCTTTTTCTATGTAATAGTACTGTCTTTCTGGTTCTGTCACGGGTGCTTCCTTAGACAAATTGATGTCTTGATTCATCATATTCATAATCAATTCCTTTCAAAATATCTATAATTTCTTCTTTGTTTACTTGGTTCTCTTCGCAGAAAGCATCAAATGTATGATACTCATCCCGCAATTTTGTATTGAGAAAACTCAATAAAATCATTGGATCTTTTGGCAAATTCATGAAAACGCCTTCTTTCTAATTTCTTTTTATCGTCTGTGCTTCAGTGATCACATAGTCTGGACAAATGTCCGTCTCTTCCGTTGGAAGTTCTTCTGCAATCTGTACTTCAAACGCCAATGCAATCTTTCTCAGATTCGGATGTGCTTCCAGATAACGGTCATAGAATCCACCGCCATAGCCCAGTCGATGGCATGCGCGGTCAAATCCAACTCCCGGCTGGATCATCAATCCTTCTGTTGCTTCCGCCATCTGTTCTGTAACAGGTTCCAAGATTCCATAAGCTCCACTTTCTAAATCCGAAAAGGATTCCATCCGATAAAAATCCATGGTGATGCCATGTACTTTCGGCACCCACACGCGCTTTTCATCCTTCCACGCCTGTTCCATAATTGCTCTCGTTCCAACTTCCTTATTGTAGTCAACATAGCAGTAAATATCTTCTGCTTCCTGATACCACGGGTGTGCGAACAATGTCTCCTGAATCTTCTTAGACTGGCTCTCCCACACTTCCTTCGAGAGTGCGCGACGTTTCGCCAAAATCGATTTTCTAATTTCCTTTTTTGTCTCCATATTTTTCTCCAAGATTTGTAATGGAACCATCTTTTTCTTTGATGGAAATGTTGTTCAGCTGACCACGAAGATTACGCTTGAAAGAATCAATATATTCTCTTCTTAAAATCTGCTGTTCCTTCAATTCCTCTTCATTAAGTCCTACTGTTTTTGATTTATGATATAATTCATTGATACGTGCAATCTTTTCTTCATTCATTTTTCTTTTGTCCTTTCTTTCGAACTGCTTGTTCTATCTTACACTATCTGAAATCAGAAGTCCACTTTATTTTTCATCTGCATCTGCATTCTGAAATCAACTGGAATAATTTTCCAGAAAGCCATAAAGTTCCTCCTGATCTTCTATATATTTTCCATTACGGACTTCTGTCCGCACTTTCTCTGGAAGTTCTTCAAATAAAATGTCTGTATATTCGTAAATTGTTTTCCCGTCACTTAAATATACTACGACATAACCATTCGATTCTTTCAAAAAGAAACAATCTTCTTTTAATGCATGTCCATCGGTAACTACTGATTCTGCGGACGACTGTAATTGCTCTTTTTGTTCTGTCATCTGTGATTCTTGAATATCCTTTCTCCAAAACTTGTGGCTTCCCGTAAAAAATACAAGTACCATCAAAAAGAGGATAAAAATACCAACACTATACTTTTGTTTCATAAGGCACACTCCTTTTTAAGTACAGTATTGGCATTTTTTCACATTTCATTCCTAATCTCGTTATTTAAATAAACGAACTTTTTTGCAAATTTTTACAAGTAAATGTCCTTTTGGCATCTGCATCATTTCTTTCTCTGTAACGCCTCCAAGAAGAACTAAAGAGACTGCATACACAGCAACCGCAATGCAAAGTGCAAATACTGTCGCTATACGTGCACCAATGAAAAGTTCAAACAATACCTGTGCTCCTAAGGTAATTACGCCCATGATGACAGATGCAATCGTCGGAACAAGGAACGTTCGTTTCACTTCCTGAACGTAACCGATTCGTTCTCTCAGTGCATGGGAGTTCAAAATACATGCAGAAGCTGAGAATACAATCTTACTCAATACAACCGCGTAGATTCCCCACTTGAATACTACCATCATGATAAACAGTGCAATCACATGGATAACCAAGGAAATTGCTGCACTCTTTACTGGTGTCATCATATCGTCCAGTCCCTGAAGAACAGCATTGGTAACTGTAGAGAGACAATAGAACACAACGGAAAGTGCTCCAAGCTGAAGCATGAGTGCACCTGTGTCATTATTCTCTGTAAAGAATAACAAGTTCAAAATTGGTTTTGCAAGCACTGCAATTCCCACTGCTGCCGGAATTGCAATCATCATGTTAAATCTGGAAAACAGTTCAATCTTCCCGTGAATCTCTTTGCGCGTTCCCGTCTGTGCAGTTGCTACCAAACTTGGTACAAGTGAAGATGCAAGTGCACTGGAGAATGCCAGTGGAACATTGATAATCGTATCATATTTTCCACTGAAGATTCCAAGAAGTGCCGCATATTCACTTTCTGCATGTCCCTGTGCAGACATGATCATTCCGAACATAGAATTATCAATTACACCGCAAAGGTTATATACCGTAGAACTCAACAGAACTGGTGCAATCGTGAGAAGGAGAATCTTAATAATCTTCCTATATCCTTCATTCTTATGCCCATGATCCCTGCGCATCTGTTTCTTGAATACTTTATTATATACTAAGAATAAGGCAACTACAAACAGCAGTGCAGAAAGTGCTCCTGCTACCGTACCAAGTGTACCACCTGCTGCCGCATAAGCCTGCCCATAAGCTTCGTTTCCTTTTGTTTCAGCAACCTTCTGTCCTGCTTTTAACAAGAAGTAAGCTCCTGCAATACTTGCAACTGCGTTGACTACCTGTTCCAAAATCTGTGAGATTGCTGTTGGAATCATAGTTCCATTTCCCTGGAAGAATCCACGGAACACCCCAAGTAACGCTACGATCAAAATACATGGTGCTAATACTCTCAACGCAAATGAACTAAATTCCATCGCCATAAGATTCTTGGCGATAAATTCCGCTCCAAAGAAAATCAAGAGTGCAACCGTTCCACCTACCGTAATCGCAAATGCTAACGCCCCGCGAAAGACTTTATAAGCATTTTTATATTCTTTTTTCGCAACTCTCGCAGAGACTAATTTGGACACTGCGAGCGGCAGACTGTAGGAAGTCAAGGTTAATGCAATGGCATAAATCTGGAAGGCAACACCATAATATCCCATTCCCTCGTCTCCAAGAATATTGACCAACGGGATACGATACACCGCCCCAATAATCTTTGTAATAACTCCCGCGATTGCAAGGATTGAGCCTTGGATCAGGAAGTTTTTTTCGTTTTTCTTTGTATGTTGTTCTGACATAGTTTACTCCATCTATCGTAATATATTTAACTTTTCTAAGATTTCTCTCTGCATCTGTTCCATCTGTTCACGCTCATCATCCTCTATGTGATCATATCCTGACAAATGCAGCATCGAATGTGCAACCAAAAACGCATATTCGCGCTTTGGACTGTGTCCATACTCTTCTGCCTGAGAAAGTACTTTTTCCTTAGAAATCACAATATCTCCAAGCATCAGTTCCCCACTTTCCGGATGAAAATATTCGTCGCAGGCTTCCAGAAACTCAAAATCTCCTGCATTCTCATAATCAACCATTGGGAAAGAAAGTACATCCGTTGGTCGATCAATCCCACGAAATTCTTGATTCATCTGATGAATCTGCTCATTCATAGTAAGAAGCAGGTTTACTTCTGCTTCATATGGACATTCCACATAGTCAATCGCTGCCTCTGCTACTTCTTTGGCAAGCACCTCACAATCAAATGGTAACTTTAATGCTCCCTCTTCTTCAAAAAAAAGTGTCATTACTTTCTCCTTCTATCTGTACTCTTATTGAACTTATTATCACGATTCTTACTTCTTGCTGCTTTACTCTCATAATCCTCGTATGCTTTTACAATCTTCTGCACCAGTGGATGACGTACAACGTCTTTACTAGAAAGTCTGCAAATGCTAATATCATCAATATTCTTTACAACATTCACAGCGACGTCTAAACCGGATGCCTGACCAGACGGCAAATCCTTCTGAGTCTCATCTCCGGTAATGACTACTTTTGAGCCAAATCCGATACGAGTCAAGAACATCTTCATCTGTGCTGGAGTTGTGTTCTGTGCTTCATCTAAGATAATAAAGGCATTATCCAAAGTGCGCCCACGCATATAAGCCAGTGGTGCAACCTCAATCAATCCCTTCTCAGAATTTTTTATAAAGCTTTCTGCACCCATAATCTGATACAACGCATCATAGAGTGGACGAAGATATGGATCAATCTTGCTCTGCAAATCCCCTGGAAGAAATCCTAGCTTCTCTCCTGCCTCGATTGCTGGACGCGTCAAAATGATTCTTCCCACTTCATTATTCTTAAATGCTGTAATCGCCATTGCCATCGCAAGATATGTCTTTCCTGTTCCCGCTGGACCAAGTCCAAAGGTAATCATCTGCTTTCGGATGGCATCCACATACGTTTTCTGACCGAAAGTCTTTGGTTTGATTGGTTTTCCCTGAAGCGTATGGCAGATAATATCCTTATCAATCTCAACCACGTTCTCTTCACTGTCTTCCATTGCAAGTGCCAATGTATAATCTACGTTCTGTTCCTGAATGGTATTCCCACGCTTGGATAACTCCACCAACTGGTTTAGGACACTCTTCGCCTTCTCCACTCTGGAAGCCTCTCCCATAATCTTAACGTGTTCTCCACGCGCAATCAATGTAACATGAAGCGTGCGTTCAATCTTCTTTGCATATGCGTCAAACTGTCCAAATACATTCTGCTCATGTACTGCTGGAATCTCAATGACTGTTTCCATCATTCCCATCTATCAAATCTCCTGATTGTTCATTTTCTATCTGAAGTTCTTCTGGATTCGAGGCTTTCGAAACCCCAATCTCCTGACGAACAACTAAAGTCCCCTTGGCAGTTGCCACTTGAGACCCTCTGTATATTTTAACATTATTCTGTAGAATTTCTACCCCCTTTTTCTCCAAATCTTTACAATAATGGTCAAACCGATTGGTCAGCAAGGTTTGAATCTCCGTTTCCGTATACGTTTTTTCTTTTGGTTGGTAAGGAATGGCTCTTCGACAAATAAGAAAAATGGGAAAAGAAAATCGATTTGCAAGTTTCAGTGGATATTGTATGGATTCCATTTCAAAGTCAGTGTACGTGTTTTTTATGCCGCCCAATGAAATCCGATACTTTCCAATCAATAACCCGTACTCCTGTTTTTGAATATCCCGTATGTTCTTTTCAATATATATTAGTGGAATCTCATCTTGATATGTAAGATTCAATACCCCGACAATACTGGCATCCGCAGTTTCATACTGATAGTCTACGATTTCTCCCGCATCGTTTTTTATTGGAATATAGCCTGATACAAGAACCTCTCCTTTGTGTACCTGATCTCCTTCTTTAATTTTCGCAATTCCTTTGCGAACAATCATATCCGTAATCTTTCCATTTACATCTGCCACAAGGTCGTAGGCTTGATCCTGTTCTTCTTCATTCTCCTGATTACGACCAGTTACAATCGCATCTTCGTTTTCCTTTACGCGGACAATCAGTTTCGTTCCTTGAATATGCGCCGATACCCAAAGAATATCTTCATATTCCTGCCGGAGGCTCATGACAATCTTCGTACAATCTACTTGTGCTTTTAAACTCCCCTGTTTCACCTGGTGTTCTTCCAAAAATCGAAGCAATGTTTCATCCGTGTACGTCAAATTCCCCTGAATGTCAATCTCCCAAACAAATAAAGTAAGGACATAAAGTATGAAAATACCACCGACGATTCCCAGAAAAAATCCATTCCTTTTCCGTTTCCGATATAAAAGAAATGGAAGACCGAACTTTTGCAAAATGATTACTTTTGTTTCGGTCTTCTTAAGGATTGGTTTTAAGTTTTTAAATGTCTCCACAGATACATATAATTCATATCCGTGATCTTTTGGTTGTAAGCCCCAAAGTTCCATCTGCTTACGGCTGCAGGCATTGAGAAATCGTTCTGGTGAATATCCTGTGATTCGTATCAAAAGATATCCCTTGATAAACTGAAGTAATTTTTGCAGCACTACGTTTCCTCCTCACCTACACTAACGTTGATACTCGATACATTCGATACATCCTGTGATCTTCATATCATCATTCGTGTAATAGGAAACATTGAGATTTTTCCCTTTGATTCTCATCTGCCCATGCTTAATTCGTATACAAATCAGTTCCTCTGTATATTCGATAATTCCGGCATAATTTTCCAGACACAGTTCCGTATACCCAAGCATAGTTACCACTGGCATCCCTAATACAACATCTTTCGGAAGTTCCGAAATTTCAGCAATTCGTTCCTTCATAGAATGACGTTCTTCTTTTGTGGAGTTTCTTTTTCGAGTCATGCCTAACGCCATTCACAGAGTTTGTTGTAGTCTATGATGAGGGCACATGGAATATTCCTACTTTATTTCATCGTTTTTTCAAACACTGGATAAAATTCAGATGTTAATCTATTAATCGATATTTATCGTTATCAATACACACTATTGCTCACATCTTTCTGAAAGACTTTATATACAATTGGAATTTCAATCACAAGTGTTTCAAATAAAGTCTGAAAACACACACACTTCTTTTTTATTCGAGCAATTCCATGTTATCCTGAAATTTTGCTTCTTTCGCTCGTTCATATGGTGTTTGCCCTTTTGAATCTTTTATGTTTGTATCACCTCCGTTTTCCAACAAATATTTCAATATTTCACAGCTCGTATTATACGCAGCAACATGCAAAGCCGTATAATACATTTCGCCATCCTCTTCTTCAATGATATAATTAATATCCGCACCATTTTCTACTAAATATTTCACAACTTCTAATTGTCCCGTCATAACAGCCATCTCTAATGGACTTGCAGAGTACACTACATCTAAGTCATCCACTTTTTCAATTACTTTGCATGCCAATTTTTCGTCATATGAGTCAATTGCACTTTCCAGAAGTCCTGGCATCACCACATCTAATAGATTCTCATTTACCTTTTCTAAAGGTAGTTCCGTCACTACTTCAGGATTATTTAATGCCAACATCTCCAGTCCAGTTATAGCCTCGCCTTCCACTTCTTCGTACGAGGTCTCATATGAAATATCATTTTTCAGTAAGGCTTGTAGTGTACTTTCATTACAACAATCATATCCTAATACAATTTCCTCTGCTGTTGGAAGAAATCCTTTTTTCAACAAAAGATTCACAGAATCTTCGTTCCCTGCTCTGCATGCTGCAATCCATGCATCTCCTCCGTACGCTCCATCTTGCTGCCACAAAAATCCTGCCTTTCTTAATACATCAACATTTTCTTCATTAGCCGCTATTACTGCCATCGTCAATGGATCCACTTCAAAGAAATCTGTCTTTCCATTTGCCTTTTCACATTCATCTAACAAAAATCCGAGCACATTGTTCTTGTTATACTTCGCTGCGATATGCAATATAGTTTGTGCATTACTATCTTCTACATTAAAATTGCATCCTTTTCCCTTCAGTATTTTTAACACATCCGTTGTACAATTCGCAGCCGCATATCGTAAAACTAACACTCCATCAGATACCTTATTCTTTTTCAAATACTCTACAAGTTTTTCACTCTCTCCAGTTATGGCATATTCTAAATCTTTTTCGACACCAGACTTTTCTTTTTTTTCTCTCAAAAAACGAATAATTCTTTCTCCACAAACATAATCCTCTGCTTCCAAGCAACATCTTAATGTCTCACTTGTAACATTCGCACCATGTTCAATTAATAATTCAGCCATTTCCCATTTGCCTTTTCCATCCACCTCAGACATTTCATCACTTGGACTACTCATTAAAATATCCAGTACACTTTTTCCATCTTTGTCTTTCCAACATGCATCTGCTCCAGATTCTAGCAAAAGCTTTGCTAACTCATAATCATCATTTCCTATCGCATACGTCAAATAAGAATGTTCTTCACTTGTATTGTCATTCAACTTTGCTCCATTTTCTATTAGCATTTGGATAATTTTAATGTTTTCATGTTCTGATAAAGCATATCCCAAAGCTGTGCGATCACGTTTTGAAAACTCCGTCCAATGTGCTTTAGATAATTTTTCTAAATTAATGTCATAATTTTCAAGCACCTCTTCTATGCCTCGAACATTACCATCACGAATCGCAAACTGTAATTTATAATCTGCATATCTCTTTTCACTCATTTTGCAACCTGAGAGAAACAGACATGTAGCACATATACATAATGTTATTCTTTTCCACATTTCCAATCAAACTCCTTTGTCCACATACCGCCACTCACTTTAAATTTATCACTAGAAGATTTCCTCATTTTCAAAACGGACATCCTGGCTATAGAATTCTGTCAGCTTTTTTCCATTACCA
>CAZPZR010000007.1:0-19991 GCA_964591105.1 uncultured Lachnospiraceae bacterium
GGCAACACAAAACTTTATATTTTTTTAATTGTCTACTTGACGGGTCGCACACCAATTTCAGTATAGTGGTTTTATTTTTCTTATTCAAAGTTTGTTGTTTTACATGTTTTCCTAATCCCGATCCAACTGACCAGAAGGATAAAAAGTAAACTCAGCCCCCATATCGGAAATTTGCTCTCTTCACTTTTAGTATCTGACTCGATTCCTTGCGTCTCCTTCACTTCCGCTTCTCCAAACAGAACCTTTTTTACTGGCTCCGTAATCTTTTCCAACATTGTTTTTTCCGGTTCTAACGTAAAAAATATACTTTCCTCTGCTTCGTTTCCAGCTCGATCAATTGCCTGTACAATCATTCGATAATCCTGAGGCTCGTCCATCGTATACTCATAAATCATCTTACGATTCGAAAGATTCTGTTCCTTACCATTAATCGTGATTTTTTTAATTTTATCTCCTGTATCTTTAAGAGTGATTTTAACTGTCTTTTGTTTCTCATAGGTTTCTCCTTCCTCTACGTCCTGGAATATAATTTGTGGCTTTGTATGGTCAATCACAAACTGTGCCTTTGCTCTTGCTGTATTGTTCGCCGCATCTGTAGCCTGAATTTCTAAGCTGTGAACCCCTTCTTTCTCAATGGTTCTGCCTAAAGCGTATAGATTTCCGTCCAAACGAATTTCATAGGTATATGTAGTAAAATCACGGACAATCTCTTCTGGCTCATACTGCCATTGAAATTCTTTCAGATACTGTTGATCCAATTCATCTACATGCCGGATCACTGGATTCTTCTGATCTAGAATAACCTGCATCTTCTTTTCTGTTTGATATCCAGACATGTCCTCTGCTTTCACCGTAATCTCATAAAGTCCATCTTTCTCCAATCTCTCTTCTGCCTGTGCGCGTTCCCCTGTAAGATTCCATGTCCGGACTTTTCTTTTCTTCTGTGTTCCACCTGTCGTTTCCCACACAATCTCTGCCTGTACATTTTTCAGAAGATTGTCATCTGTTGCCGCGAAAGACATCTGGACTGGTTTGCTGGTAATCATATAGTTTTCTGCACCTTCCATTGTCACCTGCGGAGCTGCTCCATCAATATAGATTCGTACAGTCTTTGTGGTACAGTTTCCTGCATAATCCCAAACACAGACTTCAACTTCTGTGCCTTTTCCTCCGGTACTTGGGAGATTCACCCTTACGCTCCCCTGCGCATCCTGGAATTCACTCAATTTCTGTCCGCTAGAAGTACACACCACTTGCTTAACGTTACTTCCTCCATCTGAACTTCGAATGGTTAATCGTGCTTCCTCCTGATACCATGTATCAAACCCGCGTGGCAAGCTTAAGCTTATTTCTGGTGCAAGCGTATCAATCTTCCACTCTTTTTCCAGCAGCATTTCTTCTAATTCGTTCCCATCTAAGTCCTCCATCCAGACTTTCAAACGATAATTTCCTTCCTCAAATTGTTCTTGCTTCCAGATACATTCTTTCCCTTTTTCCACAAGTTCCCCTTCTATTACTAATTCTTTTTCATGGTACAATTGATACTTCGTAATTCCATATTCGCTCACATGCAAAATGTGAATTTCCGGTTTTGTCACATAGTATCCATGCTCTCCATCCTCCTTCTGAATCTGTAATTCATAACGTTCGATTGTCGGTTGCTGTGGTTCTTCAGAATCTTCTCCCGGCTCTACTTCCGTTTCTTCCTCTTTCGGTAATTCCGATTCATTCGCATATGAATTTGGAAACTGCACTGCATTGATCATTATGAATAATGCTGCTACACATAACAGCCCCCTCCATCGTTTTACTTTTCGCATATGGTTCCTCCCTTGATTTTTAATCCTTGTTCTTTTAATAACTTTAAAAATTCTTCCGCTTCTTTCAGATCCGCACATTCTTGCAATTGATCCTTTGCCAACTGAATAAAGGTCTCACGGTCCACAGATTTATCCCGGCACTGCATTTGCAAATAGAAAATTCGTAATTTTACAGAATCTTCCAGTTCTTGAATTCCAGTTCGTAAAATCTGCAACGCTTCTTCCTGCTTTTTCGATGTTTCCAAAAGCTCTCCCAATTTCAAGTACAGTTGTTCTCGCTCTGCTTCTTCCTTTTCTTCTGTCAGAAGTTCTGCATACTGAGTAACCGCTTCTTCATACGCTTCTTGTTCTTCATATACTGCAGCCATCTTTCTTTGAATTTGTTCCGAAAGTTCCGCATCCAGTTCCAGATTCATACACTTTTTTCCGATTTGCAAAAGTTCATCCTGCACCTCTTCCACTGGCAGGCAATCGTAGCCTAGAAATAAGCAAGGATAGTATGCGTCCTGTTCTGCTGACAGGAGGTTTTCCATATTTTTCAAGATACTTTTCAGTTCGGCTTCTGCAATCATTTCCCCACTCATACAGTCAGCCAGCTGCACCATCACTTCTGCCAGTTCATCCTCTTCAATTTTTTCAAAATATGTACGGCTTCTTGGATAATCTTGAAACTTTAGAAAATGTAGAAGTCCCAATTCTTCATACAACGCTTTCTCTTCCTGGGTCTGTTCCGAGGACACACGCACTTCCTGAATGTCCAACTCCTTCTTCTGCTCTTCAGCTGCACTGGTTTCCTGCAATGCTGCGGTTTCTTTTCCCTGTGTCAAAAGTTCGCGTCCTGCAAGCAGTGTAATTGCTATTGCAATGGCCAAATATACATATCGCTTCTTTGACATTTGGGAAGTTATTTCTTCCTGATACTCTGGAAGACATGCTCGAATTTCTGAAACATGCTGAAAAGATTTCTTCGAATCTCGATTTACGCATCTTTCAATCACTTTTCGAAAACGCAACTCGTCCAGCCTTGTCAGCTGTGGCTCCGGTTCCGAAGCTGACAGCAAATATTGGATGGTACGACCAAGCCCATAGATATCCAGTTCTTCACACGCATTCTGATAGTATTGGTTTTCTGGCGGCAAAAACAGCTCTCTCACAACTCTTTTTTGCATTTTCAGCCGATACTTTTCATTCGATTGTGCATTCAGATCCAACAAATAAATCTTGTACTCTTCCGACAAGATTAAACTATATGGATTCACATACTGATACACCATCTTTCCCCGGCACCGATGCAGGCTTGCCAACTGCTCCACCAGAGAATACAACCACTGAAACAACAGTGCCTTCTCGATACATGGATGATTCCTCAGCCAACGCACAAGGGGATAGCCTTCAACAACATCCGTACTGATGTGACATCTCTGGTTATGCTCAATAAACCGAAGCACATCATACGCTTCTTTTCCTTCCATCTGTACACTTTTCTTCACGTTCATATGTGGAAATCGCTTGATACAATATAGAACTTATTTTAGAATTTAGATTTTTGTCTCACGAATTACTCAAATGTTAGATATATCATATAAGATAATGCAATACATTGCAAGCATTTTTTCAAAAAATTCGATAGCAGTAAAATCAAATAAGGGATAGCATTTTCCCACAAAACACTATCCCTCACTTCACTATTTTGCCCAGTCAAATGCGTATTTGACAGCTTTTTTCCATCCTTTTACTCGTTTTTCTCGTTCTTCTGACGCAATCTCTGGCTCAAAGGTCTGATCAATCGCCCAGTTCTTCACTACGTCCTCTTTGTTCTTCCAATAGCCTACAGCTAACCCGGCCAGATATGCCGCTCCCATTGCAGTTGTTTCAATACAGGCCGGACGTTTAACGGGTGCGCCAATCAAGTCTGCCTGTGTCTGCATCAAGAAGTTATTCGCACTTGCGCCTCCGTCTACTTTCAGTGCGCTCAGCTCGATACCGGAATCTGCTTCCATTGCCTTCAACACATCATGCACCTGATATGCCAGGGATTCTACCGTAGCACGAATCACGTGATATTTATTTACGCCACGAGTGATTCCTACAATCGTCCCTCTTGCATATTGATCCCAATAAGGTGCTCCAAGTCCTGTAAATGCTGGTACTACGTAGCATCCGTTAGTGTCTTTCACTTTCTGAGCCATATATTCACAATCTGCTGCAGAGTCAATCAGACGCATCTCATCACGCAGCCACTGGATAGCTGCTCCAGCAACGAAAATAGAACCTTCCAGTGCATAATTTACTTTCCCATCGATGCCCCATGCAATCGTTGTTACCAGACCATTCTTCGAAAACACTGGTTTTTCCCCTGTATTCATCAACAGGAAACATCCAGTTCCATATGTATTTTTCGCTTCCCCTGCATGGAAACAGGTTTGTCCAAACAGTGCGGACTGCTGATCTCCTGCTGCCCCGGCAATTGGAATCGGACCACCAAAGTACGTTGCATCTGCTTCCCCATATACACAACTGGATGGTTTCGCTTCTGGCAGCATGCAAGCTGGTATGCCCAGAATATCCAAGATTTCCTGATCCCACTCTAATGTATTGATATTAAATAACATGGTTCTGGATGCGTTAGAATAATCCGTCACATGTACTTTTCCCTTCGTCAGTTTCCAGATGAGCCATGTTTCCACTGTTCCAAACAAGAGGTCCCCGCGCTCTGCTTTTTCTCTTGCCCCTTCTACATGTTCCAAAATCCAGCGAATCTTCGTTCCAGAAAAATACGCATCAATAATCAGTCCTGTCTTCTGACGAATCAGATCTGTGTATCCCTGCTCTTTCAAAGAATCGCAATATTCTGCTGTTCTGCGGCACTGCCACACAATGGCATGATAGATTGGTTCTCCAGTATGCTTATCCCACACAATTGCAGTTTCTCTCTGATTTGTAATTCCGATTGCTGCAACATCTTCTGCATTTGCTCCAATCTTATTCATCGCCTCTACCGCAACTCCCAACTGGGAGGACCAGATTTCGTTCGCATCATGCTCAACCCAGCCTGGAGTTGGAAAGTGCTGTGTAAATTCTTTCTGCGCAACGCTGCAGATTTCTCCTTTTTCATTAAACAGAATACATCGATTGCTGGTAGTACCTGCATCCAGCGCCATCACATATTTCGCCATCTTTTTTCCCTCTCTTATACATGAATTCTACTCATAATTTCTCCAATTGGTGCCGCGATCGTAAGCTCTGCTCCCACTGCTTTTGCTGTCTCACTCTTGTTGATCACGACTAAATGTTTTCCGTGAAAATAGTCCACAAATCCTGCTGCCGGATATACCACCAGTGAAGTACCACCAATGATTAATGTATCCGCTTCACTAATTGCCTGAATGCTCTTTTGAATCAGCCCCGAATCCAGACTTTCTTCATAAAGCACAACATCTGGCTTGATCAAACCTCCGCACTTGCACTTCGGAATTCCCTCTGCATACTTCACATAGGCTGCATCGTAAAATTCACCGCATTTTCTGCAGTAGTTTCGCATGATACTTCCGTGAATCTCGTATACATTTTTACTGCCTGCGGCCTGATGCAGACCATCAATATTCTGCGTAATGATTGCAGAAAGTTTACCAGCTTTCTCCAGCTCTGCCAGTTTCAGATGTGCTGCATTCGGTTTCGCATCCAAAAACATCATTTTCTCTTTATAAAAGTCATAGAATGCTTCTGTATTTCGGTAAAAGAATGTATGGCTTACAATCTGTTCCGGAGAATACTTATACTGCTGTTTGTAAATGCCATCAGCACTTCGGAAATCAGGAATCGCGCTTTCTGTGGATACTCCTGCCCCGCCAAAGAATACAATGTTCTGACTATCGTCAATAATCTCCTGCAACTTTGCTACTTCTGTTTCATACATTTCCAAAACCTCCTTACTCTGCATCCTTGTTTTGCTGTTTTATCCAGTCAATCACTTCCGACAGATTACTAACTTCTGCCGAAATTCCTTTCTTCACTTCTTCCGTCAGCTGCATGGCATCTGGAATATAGATGGTATAGCCGCCTGCTGCTTTCCCTGCAAGCACCCCTGACGGACTGTCTTCCAGAATCAGACATTCTTCTGGTGCTAGTCCAAGTTCTCGTTCTGCCACCCAGAAAATATCCGGTGCCGGCTTACTTCTCTCCACCATGTCTCCATACACAAATGCGCTATAATACTCATAGACGCCTGCTTTTTTAATGACCATCTCACCTGTTTCCCGATCTGTAGATGTGGAAACAGCCGCTGGAATCTTCTGTTCTTTCAAATATTCCAAAAGCACGACAAGCCCCTCTTTATGAGGAGCTCCCTGTTTCTGAATATATGCTTTATAGTATACTTGTCTTGCCTGCGCAATCGCCGCAATGTCCGCCTCCGGACCAAATTCCTTTTGTAAAATTTCCTGAATAGCTGTCATATTTTTCCCAAGAAAGGAACGCACCATTGCATCTGTAATTTCATATCCTTCTTGTTTTCCAGCTTCTTTCCATGCCCATGCAGAAATCGGTTCTGTATCGAACATTGTTCCATCCATATCAAATATTACGCCCTTTATCATGTCCGTCTCCCTTGTCCTGTCTTATTGTTTTTCAGAAATATATCCTGTAAAAAATTCTTCCAGTGCATCCAAAGTCTTTACCAACACCGGAAGTTCTTCTTCGCTTAACTTCTCCATGATTGCCTGCGTCATCTTCGCATGGTAAGTCTCGTGATGACGGTATGCTTTCTTCCCTTTCTCTGAAAGCTTCACATACACCACGCGGCGGTCCGTTTCGCTTCGATGTCGCTCGACATACTTTTTATTTACAAGGCTGTTCATGGCTGTCGTCAGGGACCCTACCGTAATATTTAATTTTTTGGCAATGGTAGACATGTTGTTGCCTTCACTGATTCCAATCGCCTCGATCACGTGCATATCATTATTCGTAATATCTTTAAATTCTTCTGTAATAATTGCTTTCTCTTCTAATGTCCATATCTCATTGATCAAATTGACCAAAATATGATTAATGACTTTCGCGGTTTCTTCCATTCCAGTAACCCCTCCCATTTTCTAAAGCTAATTATACCCTCTCTTCTATGGGAGAATCAATCATTTCTTTTGTTTGCACGCATCTTTACATCCGGCGAAATCGCTCGTATCTTCGCGTTGTCAACTGTTCTGGTGTCATAGAACTATATTCTTTTAAAAACTGTCCAATTTTTGCATCCACATATTTTAACGACCACTCCAAGTTCTCTACTGTAAAATGTGATGGCTCTGGGAAAATTCCTTCAATCACATCAAGTTCGATCAAGTCTTCTGCAGTCAGTCGCATCACTTCTGCTGCCTCTTTGGCTTTCGTGCTGTCTTTCCAGAGAATACTTGCAAATCCTTCCGGAGAAAGAATCGAGTAAATGGAATGTTCCATCATCCAGACTTCATCTGCAACTGCAAGCGCCAATGCACCTCCGCTTCCACCTTCCCCAAGAATCATGGAGAAGATTGGTACTTGAAGTGTGGACATTTCCCAAAGATTTTTTGCAATAGCTTCTCCCTGTCCGCGTTCTTCTGCCTCAATTCCACAGAATGCTCCTGGTGTATCTACCAGACAAATGATTGGTCGGTGGAATTTTTCTGCCTGTTTCATCAGACGCAATGCCTTTCGATATCCTTCTGGAAGGGGCATTCCAAAGTTTTGCTGAATATTCTCTCCCGTATTTCTTCCTTTCGCCTGTGCGATCACTGTCACCGGCATTCCATGAAAACGAGCAATTCCACCAATAAGTGCAGGGTCATCTGCATAGGTTCGATCTCCGTGAAATTCGGTGAATTCGGTAAATAATTTCTCTATGTAATCTCTGGCTACCGGGCGATCTTTCCTACGGGAAATCTGAACACATTCCCATGCATTCTGGTGGTTGGAACTTTGTTTTCCACAGTTCGGAAGCTTATTTGCAAAGTCTTCCACAGTTTTCCCCTTTTGTTCCTCATGCATTTTCAAAATTTTGGATAACTCTTCCTTCATCTGCGTTCGTTTTACAATTGCATCAATCATCCCATGCTGCAACAGATATTCTGCACGTTGGAAACCATTTGGCAACGTTTGTCCTATGGTCTGCTCAATCACACGTGGACCGGCAAAGCCAATGAGCGCACCAGGTTCTGCCAAGATAATATCCCCCAGCATTGCAAAACTGGCAGTCACACCCCCTGTGGTTGGATCTGTCAATACACTGATATACAAAAGACCTGCATCACTGTGGCGTTTCAGTGCTGCGGAAGTCTTTGCCATCTGCATCAATGATACAATTCCTTCCTGCATTCTTGCTCCTCCAGAACATGCAAATAAAATCAGCGGAAGTCTCTGTTCGGTTGCCCGCTCTATGGCGCGCGTAATCTTTTCTCCTACAGCCTCGCCCATGCTTGCCATCATGAACCTGCCATCACACACTCCCAGCACCACTTCACTTCCATCAATACAGGCAGTTCCCGTGACAACCGCTTCGCGAAGTCCTGTCTTTTCCTGCTGCAATTTCACCTTTTCTTCGTAACCTTTGTACTGTAAAGGATTCCCTCCTTGCACCTCTTGGTCCCACTCAACGAAAGTCCCCTCATCAGTCAACAGCTCAATTCTTTTGTACGCTGGCATTCGAAAATATCCGCCACATTTTGGACAAATGTATGCTTGTGCTTTTACATCTTCCGCAAGAATTGCAGCCTTGCACATATTACATTTGCGCAAAAGTCCTTCTGGAACTTCCGGTCGCTGACCACTGCGCGTTGTCAGATGTCTGGTCATCTGTTTGGTTTTCTTAAACACATGCTCTAATTTCATATAGCCTCCACTTACATTTGCTCAATAAATCCCACATGAATCTGTCCTTTTTGATAGTCCGGATGATGAAGAATTTCATACTGATAATCAATATTCGTATCCACCCCTTCAATAACCAGTTCGCCAAGGGCACTCTGCATTTTGCGAATGGCATCCTCTCTGGTTTCTCCCCAGACAATTAACTTCGCAATCATAGAATCATAATACGGCGGAATCGTGTAACCATGGTAAATTGCAGAATCTACACGAATATCTTTTCCTCCCGGAAAATGTACATCCGTAATTTTCCCCGGTGAGGGACGAAAGTTCTTCTTCGGATTCTCCGCATTGATGCGGCACTCAATTGCATGACCTTGCAAGGTAATCTCTTCCTGCGTATAAGCTAATGGAAGTCCTGAAGCAATCTCCAGCTGTGCTTTAATAAGATCAATCCCCGTAACACATTCCGTCACAGGATGTTCCACCTGTATCCTTGTGTTCATTTCCATAAAGTAAAAGCTTCCATCTTCTTCCAATAAGAATTCTATCGTTCCTGCATTCTGATAATTTGCTGCCTTCGCTGCCTGTACCGCTGTCTGCCCCATGCGTTTGCGCAGTTCTTGAGAGAGTGCTGCGGATGGGGATTCCTCGATCATCTTCTGATGATTTCTCTGAATGGAACAATCTCGTTCTCCAAGGTGAATCACATTGCCCTGCTGGTCTGCGAGAATCTGAAACTCTATATGGCGTGGGTTCTCGATGAATCGCTCGATGTACATTCGTTCATCGCCAAATGCATTTTTTGTCTCTGTCTGTGCGGTTCGAAATGCCTGCGTAAACTCCTGCTCATTTCTTGCGACACGCATCCCTTTCCCGCCGCCTCCAAGAGCAGCTTTAATCATAACTGGATATCCAATCTCTTGCGCAAGTTCCTGTCCTCGCTCTGGCGTATAGACAGGTTCCTCACTTCCCGGAATGACTGGAACCCCAGC
Organism: uncultured Lachnospiraceae bacterium; assembly: GCA_964591105.1. Classification (GTDB taxonomy): domain Bacteria; phylum Bacillota; class Clostridia; order Lachnospirales; family Lachnospiraceae; genus CAZPZR01. The sequence continues at coordinate 9,647 of CAZPZR010000007.1, forward strand.
AGCAATCATCGTATTTCTGGCTTCCTGCTTATTCCCAAGACTTGCAATTGTCTGCGAATCCGGTCCTACAAAGGTAATCTTGCATTTCTCGCAAAGCTTTGCGAATGTTGCATTTTCCGACAGAAAACCAAAGCCTGGGTGAATGGCATCCGCCCCAGAGAGAATCGTTGCACTGATCAGTTGTTCCATATTTAAATAACTGTCTGCTGATTCTGCAGGCCCGATACAAATTGCTTCATCCGCCAGCTTGGTATGGAGCGCCTCTCGGTCTGCTTCTGAGTATACTGCAACTGTCTCGATTCCCATCTCACGACAGGCACGGATGATACGAACAGCAATCTCTCCTCGATTTGCAATTAAAAGTTTCCGAATCATAGAACCTCCTATCCAACCACAAAGGTTAATTCTGCCTGTACGACAACTTTCCCGTCAACACTGGCAATTGCCTCGCCCACTCCTACCGGGCCTTTCTGACGAATGATCTTTGTTTCCAGTCGGAGTTTATCTCCTGGCACGACTTTTCCCTTGAACTTGCACTTTTGAATCCCTCCAAAGTACGCTGTTTTCCCCTTATTTTCTTCCATACTCAAGATAGCAACTGCACCCACCTGCGCCAGTGCTTCTACTGTGAGCACACCTGGCATAACCGGCTCTTCCGGGAAATGCCCCGCGAAAAAATCTTCTCGATAGGAAACGCATTTGTAACCAATCGCATACTGTCCCGGCTCATAATCTTCAATGTAGTCAACAAGAAGAAATGGATGACGATGTGGAATGATTTCCTGTATCTGTGAAATTGTTAAATGTCTCATCTTTGTTTCCTCTACTTTATTTTCATCAATGGCTGTCCGTATTCTACGGCTTGTCCATTTTCCACTAAAAGTTCCACGATTTCCCCCTCGTACTCACTTTCGATTTCATTCATTAGTTTCATTGCTTCCACGATTGCGACCACTTGCCCTTTCTTAACCGCATCTCCTACTTTCACATAAGGTGGTGCATCTTCTGCAGGTGCTGCATAAAATGTTCCTACAAGCGGAGAGGAAATGATCTGTGTATCTTCCTTCTCCTTTGGTTGTTCTACTTCACGAACTTCCATGGAACGCACTTCTGATTTTTCAAGGATTACTGGAGCTTCTTTTTCTTTCTCAAGTCGCAGTTTGGTCGTATCTGTTTCATATTCGAATGCGGTCAGTTCGGAGTTTGATACTGCATCGATCAATGTAATCAAACGTTCTATTTCCATCATCTTTCCTCCTCTAGCCTTCATATTTTTTCAAAAGTAAGGATGCATTATGTCCGCCAAATCCCAGTGAATTGGACAGTGCATACGTAACATCTTCTTCCACAGGTTTTCCAATCGTATAGTCCAGATCACAAGCCTCTTCTGTCTGTACTGTTCCCATGGTCTGATGAATGAATCCTTCCTGAATTGTCTTCACACAAGTGATAAATTCCACGCCTCCTGCAGCACCAAGCAAATGTCCAATCATAGATTTGGTAGAATTAATGTGCACCTGTTGCGCTGCATCTCCAAATGCCAGTTTGATTGCTTTTGTCTCGAACAAATCGTTGTGATGAGTGCTGGTTCCGTGTGCGTTAATATATGTCACCTGTTCTGGAGACACTTGTCCTTCTTCTAGCGCAAGTGTCATAGCCTTTGCTGCTCCCTGCCCGTCTTCGGCTGGAGAAGTAATATGATACGCATCTCCAGTTGCTCCATATCCAACAACTTCTGCATAGATATGAGCACCTCTTGCCTTGGCATGTTCCAGTTCTTCCAAGACAACGATTCCCGCGCCCTCTCCTAGCACAAATCCATCACGGTCTTTGTCAAATGGAATGGATGCGCGCTTCGGATCTTCAGACTTGGAAAGTGCTGTCAGATTGGAGAATCCTGCAATTCCCGTTGGACAGATACAGCTTTCGGTTCCACCTGCCACCATAACATCCGCATCTCCGTACTGAATCGTTCGATATGCCTCGCCAATCGAATGGGTACCGGAAGCACATGCAGTCACCATGCTTGCACATTTTCCTTTTAAGCCAAGCTGAATTGACACATTTCCTGCTGCCATATTGGGAATCATCAGCGGAATCATCAATGGATTCCCCCTATTTGGACCCTTTGTCAAGATATTCTCCGTCTCCTGTTCCACTCTTCGCAGGCTTCCAATACCTGAGCCTACCATAACTCCCATACGATAAGGATCTTCCTCCTCTGCACAGATTCCTGCATCTGCGTAGGCCTCTTTGGCTGCTGCCACTGCATATTGTGAAAATAATTCCATACGCTTGGCAGATTTGAAATCCATATGTTCTTTTGCTGAAAATCCCTTGACTTCTGCTGCGAGTTTTACTTTATAGTCTGTTGCGTCAAATCGTGTAATCTGCCCAATTCCTACTGTTCCAGCTTTGACATTCTCCCAGAAATCTTTCACCGTATTTCCAATCGGTGTTACTGCACCAAGCCCTGTTACTACTACTCTTTTTTTCATAAATGAAGTCTCCTTACATAACCATTCCGCCATCTACGTGCAGGACCTGCCCCGTAAGATAACTTGCTTCTTCTGATGCAAGAAATGCTACCACAGATGCCACTTGCTCTGGCTTTCCAAACTTGCCAAGAGGAATCTGTGCGGTTGCTGCCTCTTTTACCTTATCTGATAGAATTTCTGTCATCTCCGTTTCAATGAATCCTGGTGCTACTGCATTAACCGTAATTCCACGGGATGCCAGTTCCTTGGCTGCTGATTTGGTCAGACCAATTACACCTGCCTTCGAAGCCGCATAATTGACTTGCCCCGCATTTCCTACCAGCCCCACCACGGATGCAATGTTAATGATTCGTCCACTTTTTTGACGGAGCATCTGACGGGACACAAATTTTACAGTATGGAATGCTCCTTTCAAATTTGTCTGAATCACATCATCAAAGTCTTGTTCTGTCATTCGCATCAGTAGTCCATCTTTTGTAATTCCTGCATTATTTACAAGGATATCCAGCGCCCCATGTGTCTCCAGAATTCCCTTTATCATTTCCTCACAAGCTCCGTAATCTGCCACATCACACTGCCAGATTTCTGCTGTATGTCCTTGTTGTTCAATTTCTGCTTTTACTTCCTCTGCGCGTGCTTTGGAACCGTGATAATTCAAGATAACATGCGCTCCCTGTGATGCTAATTTTATTGCGATCGCACGTCCAATTCCGCGGGAAGCACCTGTTACCAGTGCAATTTTTTTATCTAACATTGTTCACCTATCACTTTCTCTACATCTTTCCATGCAGCAATGTTGTATACCTTTGCTTCTGGATCTATTTTCTTCAGAAATCCAGCCAACGTACGTCCTGGTCCAATTTCAACAAATGTATCAATTCCATCTTTTCGCATCGCTTCCACACTCTGCATCCAGCGCACCGGCGATGCTACTTGTCTGGCCAGAAGTTCTTTTGTTTTCTCGATTTCCTGTACCATTTCTCCCGTTACATTGGTATAATATGGTACTTTTAATGGTGAAAGTTCCACCATTGCAAGCTCCTTTTCCAGTGTCTCACTCGCACCCACAAGATAAGGCGAGTGAAATGGACCGCTGACATTTAACATCATTGTTCGTCTGGCACCTTCTGCTTTTAGCTGCTTAGCTACCTCTTCTAGCGCCTGCTTCTCCCCAGTGATTACAATCTGTCCCGGACAGTTATAATTTGCGATGGTAACACCCTCAATCGGAGTAATCACTTGCTCTATACGTTCGGCATCCATTCCAAGTACCGCGCACATTCCACCGGTTCCTGCTGGCACTGCCTGCTCCATGAGTATCCCACGTGTACGCACAAGACGAATGGCATCTTGTTCCTGCATTCCGCCTGCCGCTGCAATCGCACAATATTCTCCTAAGCTTAATCCTGCAGTTGCATCTGGTTTCAACCCCTGCTCTGTGACAACTCTTGTCATTGCAAGACAAGTTGTCACAAGCGCCGCTTGTGTATACTCGGTTCGGTGCAGCTGTTCATTCTCTGTAAAGCAAAGTGTTTTCATATCCAACTGAAGTGCTTCGCTTGCCTCATCATACACCTGTCTAGCAAGGGAACTATTTTCATAAAAATCCTTTCCCATGCCTGCAACCTGTGCACCCTGTCCTGGGTAAATAAATGCAATCTTACTCATAGAATTTCATTCCTTTCATGAGTGCATCTGTTTCTCGCACTAATTTCTGAATCAGTTCCTGACAAGACATCTTTTCTTTTACCATGCCTGCAATCTGACCAGCCATAACACTTCCGTATTTCACATCTCCATCTACAACCGCTTTTCTTAATCCACCAACTGTAAGCTGTTCTAATTCTTCAAAACTTGCGCCTTGTTGCTCTAGCTCCATATATTTTCTTGTCATCTCATTGCGTAACGCACGCACCGGATGTCCTGTTGTTCTGCCTGTCACGCGAGAGTCAATATCTTTCGCTTTTAAAATACGTTCTTTATAATTTTCATGTACCTGTGATTCCTCGGTCACCACAAAGTGGGTTCCTAATTGTACCCCTTGTGCTCCCAGCAGAAATGCTGCTGCCATTCCACGGCCATCTGCAATTCCACCTGCTGCAATTACCGGAATCTGCACTGCATCTGCAATCTGTGGCACTAAGACCATTGTTGTATTTTCACCGATATGTCCGCCAGCTTCACAGCCTTCCGCAACCACTGCATCTGCACCACATCGTTCCATACGCTTTGCAAGTGCAACAGAAGCAACAACTGGAATAACTTTTATTCCCGCATCTTTCCACATCTGCATATACTTTTCTGGGTTTCCAGCACCTGTTGTAACAACCTTCACGCCTTCTTCAACCAGAACTTTTGCAACTTCATCTGCATAGGGACTCATCAACATAATGTTCACGCCAAATGGCTTCTTTGTTAATTTTTTCGCTTCGCGAATCTGAGTTCTCACCCAGTCTGCTGGTGCACTTGCAGCTCCAATCAGTCCAAGACCTCCAGCCTCAGATACTGCTGCTGCCAAATGATATTCTGCAACCCATGCCATTCCACCTTGAATGATCGGATATTCGATTCCTAACAATTTTGTTACTTCTGTCTGCATCTTTCTCTCCCGCTTTCTTACTTATTTGTGTGCTTCAATGTAATTTTTCACATCTCCAACGGTTGCAATCTGTTCCAAATCTTCTGTTGGAATTTCCACACCATACTTTTCTTCCAATGCCATCACTAACTCGAATAAGTCCAGAGAGTCTGCTCCAAGATCTTCTTTGAATGATGTTGCGTCTGTGATTGTACTTTCTTCCACATTTAAATTTTCTGCTACAATTCCTTTGATTTCTTCTAACATAATTTTTTTCTCCTTTTTCTTTTCACTGTTTTTATGACAACCAGAAAGCTCGTCGGAATATACTACCATTCCACAATCGTCGCTCCCCAGGTAAGTCCTGCGCCAAATCCTGCCATGACCAGTTTCTGACCTTTTTTCAATTTTCCCTCTTGCTTCATCTCATTCAGCAAAATCGGAATGCTGGCCGAGGACGTATTTCCATACTCCTGCATGTTCATTGGAAATTTTTCCAGTGGTTCACCCAGTCGCTTTGCCACTGCTTCCACAATTCTCCGGTTCGCCTGGTGCAGCACGTACCAGGCAATATCCTCTTTCTGCAACTTATTCTTTTCCAGCACTTCACCAATAACTTCCGGCACTTGCTTTACTGCAAACTTAAAGACCGCCTGCCCATCCATCTGTAAATAGTGTTGTTCATCCAGCAGTTCCAATGAACGCATCTCCTTTTGTAAGTTACAAGTGTCAAAGCGATTTTTCATGGTCAATGCCGCTCCCCGGTTTCCATCGGAATGAGTGACTGCGGCATACGTTCGCTGTCCCTCCGAATGGTCCGCCTGAAGCACTGTTGCTCCGGCTCCATCTCCAAATAAGATGCATGTGCTGCGGTCTTTCCAGTTGACAACCTTTGACAAACATTCACTTCCAATCACCAACACCTTCCTACAGGTACCCGTTTCTATGAATGCCGCCGCGATATGATATGCAACCAGATATCCCGTACACGCAGCATTCACGTCAAATCCAAATGCGTTCTCTGCGCCAAGCACTTTCTGCACTTCACAGGCCACGCTTGGAAGAATCACATCCGGCGAAATCGTTGAGACAATCACTGCATCCAGTTCTGCTGCTGACATCCCTGCATCTTCCAATGCCTTTTGTGCCGCTTCCACTGCCATCGTGGTTGTTGTCTCTTCCTTGGCGATCCTTCGCTCGACAATTCCGGTTCGTTCTCGAATCCAGCAATCTGTCGTGTCTACGAACTTTGCAATCTCATGATTCGTCATTCGATTGGGTGGGGCACATGCCCCAGTTCCACATATTTTTATTGCCATGTTATTTCCTCATTTATTTTGATTTTCAATTATTTTGACTTTCAAAGTATATTTCAAAAAAAGTACTTTGTCAAGCATAAAAAATTAGGATGATGTTTTTTCAACACCATCCCAATGAAAATTTCTTACATCTTATTCCTTTATACTGCCATTTTCGAGATTCGGTTTTATGAAATTGTGGAAAGCATATTCCCACAATTGCTCAGAGCCTTCTGCTGTATGAGCATTTCGCTTGAAAATCTGATTCAGCTGCACCTCATGTTCACGCCATCCCTTCCCATCGGATGCTGCATTTAGCATGATTGGCTGGATATTATCCATAGTATGCGCGAACTTTGCTTCCTGAGTTTCTCCTGCCTCGAATTCGTCCCACAATGCACGTAATTCCTCTTGCTGCTCCCTTGGAAGCAATCCATAGATTCGCTCTGCCGCCTTCTCTTCTCTGGCTTTTTTTGTCTTCTTGCCTTCTTCATCGTAGGCATAAGTATCTCCTGCATCAATTTCTACCAAATCATGTGTCAGGAGCATCATGATTACTTTCAAAATGTCAATTTCCCGATTGGAATACTCCCTCAGCAAATATGCCATAATCGCCATATGCCAGGCATGTTCTGCATCATTCTCCTTGCGCTTTGCATCGGTCAAATAGGTCTGTCTTCCAATGAATTTCTCTTTATCTATTTCGCGGATGAACTCAAACTGTTGATCCAAACGAGTCTTTTCTTCCATCGTGTTCTCCTTCCTCCGGTTTTAGATTCCTTCACAATCAAACGCGGGAATAAAACTTTCTTTTGCAGTCTCTCCCTCTTGAATAAAGCCTTGCTCGACTCCGATCTCAATTGCATAATCCACTAGCTCGTCGTATTCTTCCTCTGTAACCTTTCGATAAATCTCCGGATACTCCTCGACTTGTGGAAGTGGTGTATATTGGTTCATAAGACTTAAAAATACTTGATTACCATATGTCTCGTACACATATCGAACTACCTGTTTGCCATTCTCCAACGCATTAGGCAACAAGAGATGTCGCACAATGACACCTTTCGTCATCATATCACGCTGATCAAATTCCGGTTCTCCTACTTGACGAACCATCTCTGCCAACGCTGCTTTCGCTATCTCCGGATAATCTGGCGCTTTTGAATAACGTGCAGCCAGACTGTTATCCACATATTTGAAATCTGTCAAATAAATATCCACAATTCTATCCAGTTTTTTCAACGTTTCCACTTTTTCATAACCACTGCAATTGTAAACAATTGGAATTGCCAGTCCCTGCCTTTTGGCCTGTTGAATCGCCTCCACTATTTCCAACGTATAATGTGTTGGCGTAACCAGATTAATATTCTCCGCATGCTTCTCTTCCTGCAATTCCAGAAAAATTTCTGCAAGCCGCATGACACTGATTTCTTTCCCAACTTCCGCTTTTGCAATCTGATAGTTCTGGCAATACACACATCGGAGGGGACATCCGCTGAAGAACACTGTACCAGAACCTCTTTCTCCTGAAATGCACGGTTCTTCCCACATATGAAGTGCAGCTCTGGCACCTAAGATTCCTTCGCCTGCCACACCACACACACCAACTTGTCCATTTTTTCGATCCGCATTACAATTTCTTGGACAAAGATTACATCGTTCCATCTCTCAACTATCCTAACTTTTTCTTTTCATAGTCGCGCAGAGACTCTACAACTTTTCCAGACATTGGAAGAAGTGCAATCATGTTGAAGACTGTCATCAGTCCAATCCCTACGTCACCAAGATCCCATACGAATGTATATGCTGCAAGCCCACCTACGAATAACATTCCCAGTGCAAAAATCTTATATGCAGTCTGAGAAATCCAGTTATCTCCACACAGGTAAGCCACATTGGATCTCGCATAAAATAAAACACCAATAAATGTAGAAAAGCTAAACAATAATAAAGTAATCGCAATGAATACCACACCGAATTTTCCAAGGTGGAATTCCATTGCTGCCTGAAGTAAATCCATACCTTCTAAACCAGCCATCTGACCTTCCGGTGCTAATAACATCAAAAATGCTGTACAGCTACAGATTACGATTGTGTCAACAAACACGCCAAACGCCTGCAAAAGTCCTGCCTTTGCCGGATGTTCCACATCAGCTGCTGCCGCTGCACATGGCGCAGATCCTGAACCAGCCTCATTAGAAAAGAGCCCACGCTTTGCACCATTCATAATTACTGCACCAATTCCACCACCTGCAACCTGGCGAAGACCAAATGCCTCTGCAAAAATCCGTTCCATAACCGCTGGCAATGCACCAACATTTTTCACGATCACGAAAATCGTAATGAGGAAATATCCGCCTGCCATGATTGGCACCATAATATCTAATACTTTCACAGTTGCATTCTTACGAAGCACAATGATTGCTGCCACAATTACAAGCGCGATTGTTGTATATAATGGCGGAATCTGAAATGCATTTTCCATAGATGCTGTCACGGAATTGCTGATTACCTGGCTGATTCCAGCCCAACAGATCAATCCAGAAATTGCAAATAATACCGCAATCAGGCTGTATCGCTTCTTCGGATTCTTACAACTTGGTCTTGAGGTCATAAACGCATGAATATAATAAGCCGGGCCTCCACGGTATCCTCCATACAATGGATCCTTCTGCTTATAGATCTGAGCTAAAGTTGCTTCCGCAAATGCAGTAGACGATCCAAGAAGAGCAATCAACCACATCCAAAATACTGCTCCTGCACCACCTGCTGAAATCGCTGCGACAACTCCGACCAGATTCCCCATACCTACTCGTGTTGCTGTTGATACAATCAACGCTTGTAATCCAGAGATTCCTTTCTTATCGCCACTTTGCTTTTCCATAATGATTCGAATCATCTCTGGAAACTTTCGTACCAGAATAAATTTGGTTCGAATTGTAAAGAAGATTCCAACTGGCACTAAAATCAACACCAGCAAAGACAATCCCAACGTACTTCCTCCTGGAAGTGGAATTGTCACCAAATCTCCCCATAATAAATCATACACTTTGTAGATTAATTCCATTGTTACTCTCCTCTGCACTTTTTCACTATAAACTAGTATAGCGTTGATTCGAGAAAAGTGCAATGTATTACTACAAAATTTGTCCAAATTCTACTTTTTCGTGGTTCGGTCCTAACACATTAAAGAATTTCACTCCACGTTCCCAGAATGGAAGGAACTGAATTCCATCATCCAGAAGTTCCAGCTTCTCTTCCTGTGCCAGTTCATACACCGCTTCAATATCATCCACATCAATACATACATGATCAATAGCACCATGCATTCCAGCAACTTCCTGACTTTCATATGTTTCGATAACCAGGTTCTTCTGCTGTAAGAAAACCACTCGATCATTTCCATTCATCGTATCCAAAGCAATTTCAAATCCAATCTTCTGGTAGAACGCAAGAGTAGCCTCCATATCCTTAGTTGGAAGTCCCAAATGCTGTAATCCTGTTACATGTTTTTCAAATTTACTCATCTTAATCCGCACCTTTCTAAAAAAATCCACAAACTAATCGTTAAGGCCTTGGCCCAACACTATAAAATCATTATACGGCACAAATTATTTGAAATCCACACATAAAACGAATATAATATGAGACAAGGGACAAATGGACACAAAGTGAATGCTTGCATTCAGTTTCGTGTCTATAGGGACCGCAAAAACATGAGTAAGCAGCCATTTTCTTTTGAAAATGAGCGAATTACGAATGTTTTCACAGATTTTGGGAACACGAAGTGTGAAAAAATCTGTGGTCTCTTTTGCTCACAAGTGGTTGAAAGACCTTGGGACTCGCCCAAAATGAGCATAAAAGTGGGATGCTCATCCCACGATATGCGAATGTTGGGCAGGATTGCGGGAGTGTTTCGCACGTAGCAATCCGTGTGGTATCATGATCAAGGGACAAATGGACACAAAGTG
>CAZPZR010000007.1:20091-43142 GCA_964591105.1 uncultured Lachnospiraceae bacterium
TTTGCTCATCAAATGCAAGCAACAACTAATACAAATTTAGATAAAGGATTTAACAACTATGAATTATGAACCTCAGGACGACTTGCGCCAGAAAATCATGGATGTGGCGTGGGATTTGTTTTATCAAAAAGGATATGTAAAAACAACCGTTGGCGATATTATTGAAGCTGCTGGAACTTCCAAAGGTGGATTCTATTATTATTTTAAAGCAAAAGACGAGCTTCTCAACTCTCTTTACAGCTTCTTTGACCGAGAATACGAACGTTTCTATACCACGTTGGACAAATCACTTAACTGCGTGACACAGCTTCACGTTCTCTGCCAATGTGTATTTTACTTTATCGAAGGACGTGTAAAGCCAGAGCTTCTCGCAGAACTCTACCGTTCTCAATTAGCGAACAAAACGCAGGAACATTTCTTGTCTCCAAATCGTTACTACTTGAAGATTGTAAAAGCAATCATCACGGAGGGGCAATCACGCGGTGAAATTCGCAACGACATTTCTGTCGATGCACTTGCTCACCATGTTCTTTTATTAGAACGCGGAATTCTGACCGACTGGTGTGTACAGGATGGGGGTTTTCCTCTCGGCTACGAAGGAATCAAACGTTTTGAACTATATACACAATTCCTCAAGGGATAACTTATTTTAGTACTGTGTCGGCATATGCACAGTGCTATTTTTTTCTCCAAGCAGACCAAAGTCTCCTTAGCACCCATTCAATTTCAATGTATTTCAAGCAAGTTAATTTCAGATTTCATCTATTATGCAAATCTTTTTTCAATTTTTTCGCTTATTCCACAACAATTATATTGATAATTACGTTTTCTAATGTTATAATTACGTCAACTAATAGAGACCGCGGTTTGCAAACAGATGTAAATGAATAAGGAGGGATTTACATGAATTATACGGAAATATGTAATAGTGTCTGGATGTTTCTGTATGTAGGAGCATTGTTACTCGCTGTAATCTTACAGTGCCTTGTGTTTATGAAGAAAGCCTGGAAGCACGGACTAGAAATTGGGCTTAATAACGCACAGATTAAAAAAGGTCTTACCACTGGAATTACCATCAGTATCATGCCTACACTGCCTGTATTGTTAGTGCTTCTGTCTTTGATGCCACTGCTTGGAACACCACTTCCATGGTTAAGACTTTCCATCATCGGTTCTGCTTACTATGAAACATACGCAGCTACAACAGCTCTTGAATGCGTTGGTGAAGCTTTTGAAGTTGGAAGCTACAGTGCTGCTGGATGGATTGCTGCAGCATGGGTTATGACCGTTGGCGGAAGTGCCTGCGTACTTTGGTCATCTATTACTATCAAACCAATCTCTATGATCTACGAAAAAGCGGAAAAGATTGATATGCGATTGGTACTTTCCATCGGTGCTGGATGTCTCGCAGGTGTAATGGCGTATGTATCTGTTTCCTATGGATTTAGTGCAATGTCAACAAAAGGTGTCGTATTTGGAATCAGTTTTGCAGTCGGTGCTTTACTTGTAATTCTTCATAACAAGATGCCAAAAGCAAAATGGATGTCCGATTATTTGATGACAATCAGTATGCTGGTCGCGATGGCTGCTGCTTGTCTGATCTTCTAGGAAAGGATGTGCAATTTTCATGAATAAAGAAAGCAACTATCAAAAATGGATACATAAATTCGGAATCAGTTCCAGTTTACTACTCTTTGTTGCGATGACAGCATTTCCAATCACTGCCAGCGCAATCTACGGAATCTGGCCTGATTTCAAAGTTCTTTGGCCTGGATTTGTAGCAGTTATCCTTTTCATGGCTCCTTATTGGCCAGCAGAAACTATCGGATATATGTCAGTTATGGGACCTGGAGCATTATATATGTCTTATATTACTGGTAACGTAACAAATCTTCGTATGCCAGCAACGGTTGGAACAATTAACTCTTTAGGTGTAGAACCAAATACAGATGAATGTCACACACTTGCAATCATTGCTTGTGGTGCCTCTGTAATCACAACTGTTGTAATCGTAGCACTTGGTGTTGTAATTGCAGCTCCACTTGCACCAGTTCTTGAGGCACCTGCCTTAAAACCAGCCTTTGACTACGTTGTTCCTGCTCTCTTCGGCGGACTTGTAGCACAGACAGTTCTGAAAGGTAAAAAACAGTTTTTATATTTCCTCGTTCCACTTGCAATCTGCCTGTTCTTCTGCTATTGCACAACAATGAACAGCGCATATTATATGCTGATTGCAATCGCAGCTTCTGTAATTCTGTATATATTAGATTTTAAAAACACTAAGAAAAAGGAAGCCGCTGAAACAAACGCATAGACCTAGATGTAACATTGAAAATACGAATCAAAAGGAGATTTATTATGGATAAATTAACATATATTATTTGTGGGAAAATGTATAACGGTATCGACCCTGAGTTCAAAGAGAACCAAAAGATTCTTGTAAAAAACGATAAAATTGAAGCTGTTGGTGCTGACATCCCATGTCCAGAATCTGCAGAAGTCATTGATTTATCTGATGCTACAGTTACACCTGGTATGATCGATGCTCATATGCACATGGACTACATCGACTGGCATACAATTCGCGAAGAAGTTTACACAACTTCTGAGGAAGCAAAGACAATCGCTTGTGTTCGTACTGCTCAGAAAACATTATCCAGAGGATTCACAACTATTCGTCATTTAGGTGGAATCACATCCAATGGTTTTGGTATTCTTGATGTAAAACGTGCAATTGAAAATGGATATATCACTGGTTCACGTATCGTTGCTGCACCTAGATTCTTATGTGGTGCTGGAAGCCATGGTGACTTATCCCAGGGATTTGCAAGAAACCCTGAACTTTCTATGATCACACAAAACATGCGTCCTACACTCGGTGCCGGAAAAGATTTCTTTGTAAATGCTGTTCGCGAAGAAATTAAATATGGCGCAGACTTCATCAAGATCATGGCAACCGGTGGTTTCTTCACACCATATGACAATCCTGCACAGCAGCAGTTAAATGACGACGAACTCCAGGCAATTATGAATACTGCTCATGAGTGGGGTAAAACAGTTACTGCTCATGTATATAGCGTAGACCACATGAAGAAACTGATTCAGTTTGGTATTGATGGTATGGAACACTGCTCACTGATGAACGAAGAAGTTGCTCAGATGATTATCGATAACGATGTCTATGTAGTACCTACCTTCTGTCCATACGAAGAAGCCGTACATTACGATCCAATCGCAATTCAGACAAAGCAGCCTGAATATCGCAGAAAACTGGAATATTATAAAGATGCTCTCCAGGCAGGACGTGAAGTAATTAAAAATTGTAAATGTAAGCTTGGCTATGGTACTGATATGGTTGCTACACATCAGAATTACGAAAGCGGATACGAATTCAAAGCTTGGATGGAAAGTGGCATGGGAACCTTCCGTACTTTACATGCAGCAACAAAAGTAAACGCTGAAATTCTTCAGTTAGACGATAAGATTGGTACTCTTGAAGTTGGAAAACTTGCAGATATTTCTGCTTGGAAACGTGATCTCATGACAGATCCATATGCACTTCTTGATTGTGCATTTGTTATGAAGGAAGGCGTTGTATACGAAACTGAAAAATGCGAGGAATTGGATTAAACCCAACACTCTATTCTCCAACGGGGGACTATCAAAATGATAGTCCCCCGTTCTCATGTCTGTCACTCGCTTGAATTTTCACACCTTAGATATGTTTACAAAGTTACTTGTTTCACTATACTGGGTTTACACCTCTGGTAACTCAATTGCTTGTAGTTTCAATTTGAGATGATAATACAAATATTAATGACAAGCATATTTTTTCGTGTTATACTTTCTCTAGAAATTTCGCACTAGGAAAGGATCAACCATGATTACACTAAATGATAATGCTTTGAATTATATGACTCGTAAAGGGTTTCACAATATTGTTCTTTCCATTGAGCATGTTACCAGCTGATGTGCTCCTCCACGCTTGGAGATTTCGGTGGGATTCACCGAAAAGGATAAGGATGAAATGTTTACCGATGGCTATCTCGCCTTAACCGGTCCTCTCGGTTATGTCTACTATAAACCTGAGGGTGTTTGTATTGACGGCGATATTTCCATCAACTACATGGAATATCCCTGGATTACCTGCTTTGAAGTGGAAGGAATTGTTATTGAAAAATAGAAGGTGCGAAGTCTTCAAAAACTGAAGATTTCACACCTCTTTTTATTTCTTATTCTTCACTTCGAATTGCCCAACGCATTTTTGTGCATTTTGCACGTCCATTGCGGACACATTCTTCAGCTGATGGACGAATAACATCTTTTGCCACATCACTATATAAGCCCATCTTCTTGAATTCCTTGAATGATTTTTTCACTAAACGGTCCTCCCCAGAATGGAACGTCAAAATTGCTGCACGCCCATTTGGTGCTAACACTTCTGGAAGTTTTTCCAAGAATGTATACAGTACTTCAAATTCGCTGTTTACATCGATACGTAATGCCTGAAATACTCTCTGGCAAGATTTTTTCACTGCTTCTTTTCGTTCTTTTTCCGGTAAAAATTCCAGCGCTTCTGTAATTGCATTTTTCAAATCAGTTGTCATCTGAATCTCTTTTCCATTTTTCAGCCAATTCATAACAACTTCTGCAATCTCCTCTGCATATGGCTCGTCCGCATTTTCCTGCATCATTCCTACAAATTCTTCATAACTCAATGTTTTGAGACGTTCTGCTGCACTCTCACCTTTCTGCGGATTCATGCGCAAATCTAATGGTCCATCTACTTTGTAAGAAAATCCGCGATCTGGATTATCAATCTGCATAGAAGATACCCCAAGGTCTGCAAGAATAAAATCGAATTTCTTTCCTGTATCTTTCACAACCTGATCCATATCAGCGAAATTTTGCAGACGTACAGTCAAGATTTCTTCGCCAAAACCTTGTTTCGCAAGACGCTCTTTTGTCTTCGCAGACTCGATTGGATCCACATCTAATGCATAAATATGTCCCTTGCCTTCCAATTTCTGCAGCATTGCTTTTGTATGCCCACCATACCCAAGCGTTGCATCCAGTCCTGTCTGTCCTGGCTGAATCTGCAAAAAGTCTAAAATTTCATTTACCATAATTGAAATATGCATTCCTGCAGGTGTGCTTCCTTTTTGGATAACTTTTGCAATGGTATCTGCATATTTTTCCGGGTTATGCTCTTTGTATTTTTCTTTGTAACTTCTTGGATGTGTTCCAGAATAACGAACACGTCTTTTGTGTGGTTTTTCCTGATTTTCTGTTGTCATCTTTGTTCCTCTTTAAATTTCAATTCATTTTCAACATTTTTATAACATCATAATTCCATACATAATAAGTGAGCAAATCCATGCAATCATACACTGTCCCACTACAATTCCTGCTGCCCATTTTCCACCAAGTTCACGTTTGATAGATGCAATCGCAGCTACACATGGTGCATAGAGCAGACAAAATACTAAGAGTGCTGCAGCGGAAGCTGTTGACATGGATGCCAGCAAGGTTGCCCCGCTTCCATAAGTGATGGTCAATGAAGATACAACACTTTCTTTTGCCATAATTCCTGCCACAAGTGCTGTAACAATTCTCCAATCTGCAAATCCCTGTAGATGGAACACTGGCGCTACAACTCCTGCGACTGTTGCCAGAATGCTTTCGGATGCATCAGAAACGATATTCATACGGAAGTCAAAGGTCTGCAAGAACCAGATTGCAATCGTTGCAAGCAAAATAACGGTAAATGCTCTTGTAATGAAGTCTTTGGCTTTGTCCCAAAGAAGATGTGCCACATTTTTTGCTCCCGGCATACGATAATTTGGAAGTTCCATTACAAATGGAACAGCTTCCCCTTTGAACGCTGTATTTTTTGAAATCAATGCAACAAATATACCTACGACAATTCCAAGCAGATATAAGCCAACCATGATTAATCCGCTATATTCTGGGAAGAATACAGATGTGAAAAATCCATAGATTGGAAGTTTCGCTGTACAACTCATAAATGGTGTCAGTATAATCGTCATCTTACGATCTCGTTCACTCGGTAATGTTCTACTTGCCATTACTCCTGGCACTGTACATCCAAATCCAATCAACATCGGTACAATACTTCTGCCAGAGAGACCAATCTTACGCAGCAGTTTATCCATAACAAACGCTACACGCGCCATGTACCCACTGTCTTCCAACAGCGATAAGAAAAAGAACAATACAACAATAATCGGTACAAAGCTCAACACACTTCCTACCCCATTGAATATTCCATCAATGATGAGGGAATGTAAAACTTCATTTACCCCTGTCGCCGTAAGTGCTGCATCTACAATATTTGTCAGGTGCTCAATTCCTATTTCTAGAATCCCCTGGAACCATGCCCCAATCACATTAAATGTCAAATAAAATACTGCTGCCATAATCGCAACAAATACTGGAATTGCTGTATATTTTCCTGTCAGAATCTGGTCAATTTTCTGGCTGCGAATTTGTTCCTTACTTTCTTTTGGTTTCACAACAGTCTTATCACATACTGTCTGAATGAAAGAAAAACGCATATCTGCAATCGCTGCAGAACGGTCAAGCCCACTTTCTTCTTCCATCTGCAGAACGATATGCTCAATCATTTCCACTTCATTTTCAGAAAGCTTCAATGTATCGCGAATTAATGCATCCCCTTCTACTAATTTGCAGGCAGCAAAACGAATTGGAATTTCCGCATCCTTCGCATGGTCTTCGATCAAATGCATAACTCCATGCAGACAGCGATGTACCGCACCACCCTTGTGATCCTGATCGCAGAAATCCAGTCTTCCCGGATGTTCCTGATATTTCGCAATATGCACTGCATGTTTTACAAGTTCATCCACACCTTCATTTTTCGCCGCTGAAATTGGTACTACCGGAATACCAAGCATATTTTCCATCTCATTAATTAAGATAGAACCGCCGTTTCCACGCACCTCATCCATCATATTCAGTGCCAATACGGTTGGAACATTGAGTTCCATAAGCTGAAGTGTCAAATATAAGCTTCTCTGAATGTTTGTCGCATCAACAATATTAATAATCCCCGTTGGCTTTTCATGAATAATAAATTCTCGCGACACAATCTCTTCTGCTGTATACGGTGACAACGAATAAATCCCTGGAAGGTCCACAACCTTTGTATCTGTATACCCTTTAATTGGTCCACTCTTCTGATCAACAGTTACCCCTGGGAAATTCCCAACATGCTGGTTTGAACCTGTAAGCTGATTAAACAAAGTTGTCTTTCCACAGTTCTGATTTCCCGCCAGCGCAAAAGTAAGAATCGTTCCATCTGGCAACGGATTCTCCGTCGCTTTCGTATGGAACTTTCCATCCTCACCAAGTCCTGGATGTTCCATGGTTTCCACAAGTTCCTGTGGTTCTACCTGTTTCTTCTGTTTTTCCTCTTTCTTTGTCAGCTCCTGTACTTCAATCTTTGCTGCATCTGCTACACGAAGTGTTAATTCATACCCATGGATGCGAAGTTCCATAGGATCGCCCATCGGCGCATATTTCACCAGGGTAAGCTCTGCCCCTGGAATAATTCCCATATCTAGAAAATGCTGGCGTAATGCTCCTTTACCACCAACTGTGGCGATTTGGGCAGACTCACCGATTTCCAAATCTTTTAATGTCATATGTAAAATCCTTTCTTTGAGATGTTGCTTTTGTGAATATCATTGTCTCAAATGAAAATATCCCCGTCCACGAGTATATCAGATACTTTCCCGAATGGCAATCTCACTACCGCAAAAAGGGAGCCTCTGCTCCAGGCTTTCGCCATTTGCAGAGGCTCCCTCTCGGTAAGTTTCATAGGATTCTACTATTTTCTTTTGTAGGATTTCACATTTGACCATGGACCGTAAATCTTCTTACCGTCTACTGTCTTGTATGCTCTTACTTTATAGTAATATGTTTTACCTTTTGTTGCAGAAACTGTTGTGTATTTTGCAGTTGAACTCTTCACTGTTTTCACAATATTTGTTCCTGTCTTCTTTGTAGATTTGGAAATCTGATATCCAGTCTCACCATTAATGTTTGTCCATTTTACTTTTACTTTTGTACCACTCTTAGATACTGTTGGGTTACTTACTTTCTTCAGTGTGTAGATTGCACTGGATGTCTTAGCTGTTCCAGAGTAAGTCTTTCCATTCACTGTTACATATGGAGTAACTTTGAAGTAATATTTTGCTCCATCTGTTAAGTTTGCTTTTGAGTAGCTTGTCTTTGTACTTGCAGATGCTAATGTTGTCCAGTTTCCACCAGATTTCTTCATCTGTACTTTGTACTTCACAGTTGCTCCAGCTACTTTCTGGCTGCTCCAGCTTGCTTTGATGTCATCGTATCCGTAAAGTTTTACGCTTACTGTCTTCTGTGCTGCAACTACAGGTTTTGCAATTGTAAATGTCTTTGTTACTGTTCCTTCATAGTAGCCTGTTCCTGTGATTGTTACTGTTGCTTCACCTGGATTTACGTTATTTTCGTATGCTACTGTGAAGTCTTTTCCTTCTTCAAGGCCTTCGATTGTAACAGCTGGTTTGCATTCTTCTCCTGTGTACTTCACAGATGTTTCTGCTAACTGAATCTTTTCTTCAAGTTCTGATAAGTTCGCAATGTACTTAATTGTGAATGTCTCATCTGTCCATTCTTTATGTTCTTTGTTACGTGTAATTACTTCAACAACGAAAGAACCATCTTTACCTTTGTTATTTTCGAATACTTTTTCTCCAACAGATTTCAAACTATTAGGGAATACTACTGTCTCCAACAAGGCTTCTTTGAATGCGCGTTTTCCAATTGTTTCTACGCCTTCTTCGATTATAAGTGACTTCAATGTTGTTGCTTTAAATGTTCCTTCAAATGCTGATTCGCCGATTTCTTTTACATTTCCAGGAATCACAAGTTCTGTCAAGTGATGTAAGTGGAATGCTTTGTAACCAATCTTTTCAACATTTTCTGGAATTGTAAGTGCTTCTAATCTTGCTCCTGCAAATGCTGTTGCCCCGATTTCTGTAATAGCTTCTGGGATTGTGAGTTCTGACATTCTAATATTCATAGAGAATGCTCCCTGAGGAATCACAGTAAGTGATTCAGAAAGTCTTACTTCTGTAATATCATTTGTAGCAAATACTCCATCGCCAAGTTCTGTCACTGTATCTGGAAGTTCAACTTTTACAAGATCATTTCCATAGAAAGCGCTTTCTCCAATAGATGTTACACCTGTAAAGTCAACTTCTGTAAGTGCATTCTGTGAGAATGCTTTCTTTCCGATAACTTTTACGTTTTCTGGAAGATTTACAGATGTCATACCATTTGGTGAATCAATACCAAATTTTGTTACGATTACTTCATCATCTGGAATCTTAAATGCTTCCTCTCCGATTGCTGTAATCTCTTTTCCTTCCGGTGTTATATCTGGAAGTATTAATTCGTCAATTGTTCTTCTCTTTTCCTGTCCACTTTCTGACCATCCAGTAAGTGTTGCTGTTTCTTCGTCATATGTGAAGTCAGCTGCTGTCCATCCAGAACCTACTAATTTATCATACACAACAACATGTGAGTACTTGTTAGCATATTCTGTGTTGAAGCTTCCTTCTGTTCCAGCTTCTGCCGCTTTTACTTTGTCTGCAACTTTCACAGTTACAATTGGGCTTGCTGGTGTCTTTGAGTTACCGAAGATACAATCTGCTGATTTATTTGAAGCTGATAATACAACTGTGCTTGGGAGTTCGATTTCAGTAATCGCATTTCCCATAAATGATTCTTTTCCAATTGTTACAAGACCTTCATTTAAAACAACTTTTGTAAGTGTTGGTTCAAGTCCATCCTGTGTGATCTTGAACGCGTTATTTCCAATAGATGTTACACCTTCTGGAATTTCAACTTCTGTCAACTGATGATTCTGAAATGCGTTATTTCCAATTGTTTTCAGAGTACTTGGTAATGTAAGGTTTTCTACGTGTGTACCTGTAAATGCGTTTGCTCCGATTGTTTCAACACCTTCTGGAATTTCAATCGTTGCAATCTTCATGTTTACAGCTGTTCCTGCATTAAATACTGCTGATGGAATATCTTTCACATTCTTAGAGAGTTTTACACTTGCTAAAGCACCACTTCCTGTGAATGCTCCGCTTCCCATTGTTGTAACACTATCTGGAATAGAAATTGCTGTAAGTTTAGAGTTCTGGAACGCTGAAATACCAATCTCTACCAATCCTTCTGGAAGTACGATAGAAGTCATCTCAGCTTCATAAGTTGCTGTTCCATCTGTTGCAAATGCAAAGTTTCCAATCTTTGTAAGTGTTGCTGGAAGCACTACACTTGATGGTGTATAGTTCTTGTCATCTTCTGCATATGTGAAGATACCCTTCATAGAAGCTCCATTTCCAAGAGCTGTGATTGCTTCTCCTGTTGGTCCTACCTTTGGAAGAATCAACGCTGAATTTTCTTTAATCTTTGCCTGACCATTTTCAGAAAGACCTGTAATTGTTGTACCTGCTTCATCATAAGTGAAGTCAGCAACTCCCCATGGAGCTAAATGATCTGGAATTGTGCCAATGATCAGTTTCTGTGTATTAGATGAACCTGCATCCACATGGTCAATAAATGATCCGCCTGCTTCTGCCATATACATATACACAAGTCCACTCTTTTTCTCATTAGAATTTCCGGTTGTAACTGGTTCCATTCCTGTATTTCTCAAGAATGCAAAATCTGTT
This sequence comes from uncultured Lachnospiraceae bacterium, assembly GCA_964591105.1. GTDB lineage: Bacteria > Bacillota > Clostridia > Lachnospirales > Lachnospiraceae > CAZPZR01. The sequence goes on from CAZPZR010000007.1 coordinate 30,861, forward strand.
ACTTTTTCAGTATTTGCTGGGAGCTGTACTGCTTTGATTTCATTAATACAAAATGCCTGTTTATCAATATTAAAATCAAAATCTGTTTCTGCTGGGAAATCTACACTCTTAATTGCACAGCTATAGAATCCTCCGCTGTAAATTGCCATCAATGTTTTTGGTAATTTTACGTAACTAAGTTTTGTATTATTTGCAAATGCATATGTATTGATGAAGAATACTCCTTCTGGAAGTTCCAGTGTCGTAAAGTTGTTGTATCTGAATGCTGCATAACCAATGAAGAAGTCTCCACGTTCTGTCACACCTTTTCCAGATGTTTCCCATGTAGAGTCATCCCATGCTGTTTTCACGTTTTCAGGGAATGTAACATTTTCCAAACCTTTTTTGTTAAATGCGTTCTTTCCAACACCCTGAATCTTCTTTCCATCTGGGTCTTTTGCAGGAATCACAAGATTTTTATTTACTTCTAACTTTTCTAATCCAAGATCAGAGAATCCTGTAATTACATATGCAGTAAAGTTTTCTGTGGATGAATATTCATTTGCTGGCCAAATTGCATAACTTTCTTCACCATATGTAAAATCGTCTGCTGTCCATACAGACGGATCTGTCAGATAAAGTTTATGGTAGTCAGATTTTGGGAAGTTCTTTGTATCTTCATACTGCACTTTTGAAGATACGTAAACTTTCGTTACTATACTTGACTGTGTTCTTTCAAATGTTTTTGATTCTAATTTTGTAAGTGTTGAAGGTAATGTAACTTCTTCAACTACTTTATTTCTAAATGCACGATTTCCAATTTTCACTAAACCTTCTGGAAGTGTCAGTGTACATGGATCTGTCAAATATTCCTTTGTAGAGAATGCATATGTTCCAATTTCTGTTACTGTAGATGGAATATTGATTTCTGCAAAGTTATTTCCTGCAAATGCATTGCTTCCGATTTTTGTGATTCCTTCGTGAAGTTCGATGCTCTTAAGCTCTGTCATATAGTTTTTTGCATCTGAGCAGCCGAATGCAGCCTGTGGAATCTCTGTAAGTCCTTTGGATAAAATGATACGTTCCAACTTAGGGTTTGTAGCAAATGCTCCATTACCTAAAGATGTTACAGAATCTGGAAGGATAATGCTTGTAAGACTATTTGTCTGGAACGCAGCGTTTCCAATTGTTGTTAAGCCCTTCGGGAATGTTACTTCCTTAAGTCCATTGTTCTGGAATACAAAGTTTCCGATTACTTTCAGTTCGCTAGGAAGTGTAACTGTGTCAAATCCCTGACCTTCTGCACCAAATAATCCGTAAGATCCTGATGGTCCTGTAGCAAGTTCTGTGATGTACTCACCATTTGCATTTACGTCTGGAAGTACAAGATCTTTATTTTCTGCTCTTTTTTCAATTCCAGATTCAGAAAGTCCTGTAATTACCGTTCCTTCGTATGTAAAGTCATCAATTTCCCAAAGCTGATCGTCTGTCTTTGTTGTTCCATCATCAACGATAAGCTTCTGTGCATAAGATTTCTGAGATGCAGTTGATTTCTCAATATGATGAACTCTATCTTTTTCTGCTAATCCAGCATTGTTTGTATACATGTATACAACACCTGCATCGTAGGTTATACCATTGAGTGTAAATGTCTTATATCCATCTCTAGCTTCTGTTGGAATTGGATCTTTTCCAGTATTTCTTGCAAATGCATCTTTATTTACCACTTCTGTATTGCTTGGTAAACGTACAGATTTGATAAAGTTTTCTCCAAATGTTAATCCATGCATTTCAAATCCAAAGTCTGTTGCTGCTGGGAATTTTACAGATGTGATTCCATTTCTAGCAAAAGACTGAGTTTCTAACCACCAGATTGTTCTTGGAAGTTTCACAGTTGTAATCTGGTTGCTCATGAATGAGTTAGATAAACAAGCGATTACACCTTCTGGTAATGTTACAGATGTAAGTTTGTTTCCGGAAAATGCATTTTCGCCAATGACAAAGTTTCCTCTTCTTGTCACTACGTTTGTCACTGTATCATCGTAATCTACCAACATTCCTTCTGGGAATTTTACAGATGTAAGTCCTTTGCCTTTGAATGCCTCCGGAGCAACACCCATCAATGTTTCTCCCTGATCATCTTTTGCTGGCAATACAACGTCTGTATTCTTTGCAAATTTTGCTTCTCCAGACTCAGAGAATCCTGCAATTGCTTTTCCTTTAATTGTAAAAATTCTTGAGTAATCGCATCCATACAGTTCTTTCTCATAGTCTACATACTCGAAGTCTTCAGAAGTCCATACAGAAGCATCAATTTCGTCTGTCCCTTCTTCTGTATCTCCTGTCTCTGCTACTGCAACTGGCGCCTCTTCCATTGCTTCTTCTGTAGCTTCCTGTGTTTCGACCACTTCCGTTTCTTCCGTTACGGTCTCTGTTTCTTTGTTTTCCGCTTCTTGCTCTACACTTTCAGAATCTGCAGTTTCTTCCGCATCTTCTTCTGTCACTTCTGTTTCTGCTACAACTTCGTCTTCTGTAACAGTAACATCCGCGGCAAGCGCTGGCATCGTATTTGTCGATACCATAGCAAAACAAAGCAATAATACCAATAATTTCTTCATTTTCACGTTTCTTTCCTCCTTTTTTTAACGGTATTTTATTACTTTGACACTAGCTTAAGTCTATCATATCCACTCATACTTTTGTGATAGATTTTTTCTATTAAAAAATGTATATTACAATCGTCTATAAAAAAGAAAAAGGGTATCGCCATCATCAGCGATACCCTTTCTATAGGCTTAATATTAACGAATCATTTTTCCTCGGACTGGCACGCACAATTCTTTGCGCATGTTCCAGCGGATGGACAACCAATACAAGTAACACCTTTCTTTTTCTCCTTACGGATGTAAAGAATCGCGCCACCAACGATGATTACGAGGATTCCTCCAACAATCACATTTGCCATGCTAACATCTCCTTATGATAACTTGTATTCTGCGGCAAATTTTGCATTATTCTTACGAATCAGAGCTACGATAATTGCTACGATTACTACGACTGCAATGAGTCCTGGAACAAATCCTGCTCCAATAGAACCTGTTACAATCAATGTACCAATCTGGTATACAAGGAATGCTACTACGTAGCCTGTTGCAAACTGAAGACCAACGCCTGCCCAGAACCATTTCTTATCCTGCATTTCTGAGTTCATTGCACCTAATGCTGCGAAGCAAGGTGGTGTGAACAAGTTAAACATAAGATAAGCTAAAGCTGCTACTTTTGTCAATCCCATAATTGCTGCTACTTCATTTGCTCCACCTGTTAATTCCAAAGCATCTGTATCGATAAAGCTTGTCATTGCGTAGCATACTGCCAATGTAGCAACAACGTTTTCTTTTGCGATAAATCCTGTTACTGCTGCTGCTGCAAGCTGCCATGCACACACACCTACGATTGGTACAAGAAGTACCGCGATTGGTGATGCGATAGAAGCAAGGATTGATGTGCTTTCCATACCTTCTTCCACAAGCTGGAATTTCCAGTTAAAGGACTGCATAATCTGTACAACTGTGTTACAAACAAGAATGATTGTACCTGCTTTGATAATATAAGCTTTTCCTCTTGAACACATTGAGAAGAATGCTCTCTTAAGGCTTGGAAGCTTATATTCAGGAAGTTCCATGATGAAGAATGATTTTCTATATTTGTAACCTGTAATTTTCTTAATTAATAATGCTCCAAGGAAAATAAGTAAAATACCTACAAAGTACATCAATGTACCTACCCAGGATTCATTTGCAAAGAATGCTCCTGTAAAAAGTGCAATAACTGGAAGTTTCGCACCACATGGCATAAATGGTGTCAACATTGCTGTTGCACGTCTTTCTCTTTCGCTACGGATTGTACGGCAAGCCATGATACCAGGGATTGCGCAACCTGTACCGATTACCATAGGAATAACAGATTTTCCTGAAAGTCCAACACGTTTAAAAATTGGGTCTAACACAACAGATACACGTGCCATGTAACCACAATCTTCCAAGAGAGCAATCAGGAAGTACATTACCATTACTAATGGAAGGAATCCAACAACGGCTCCTACACCACCAATGATACCATCTACAAGAAGTGCCTGCATAAATGCAGAAGAACCTTCTACTAAGCCAGCAACCCATCCCTGGAATGTTTCAATCCATCCAACAAGAATATCTGCAAGCCATGGACCAAGTGTAGACTGTGAAATATCAAATACGACGAACATCACAACTGCGAAGATTGGAATTCCAAGCCATTTGTTTGTAAGGACATCATCAATCTTATCCTGTTTATTTCTTTCCGCTGTTACTACTTTACGGTTTTCAACGCTTTTTACGATTTCATTTACAAATGTAAATCGTTTTCTATCTGCTGCCTCTACTGCTTCCTTATCTGTAAGATCGATATCTCCCTGCACATAAGGTGCTTTCTGTTCTTTTCCATTCAATGCAGCAGCTACTTTTACGACTTCTTTCAGTCCATTGTCTTTTGCTACTGTAGAAATTGTTTCAATGACTGGACAACCTAACTTTTCACTCAAATGAGCCGCATCAATCTTTGTCCCTTTCTTTTCATTGATATCGCTCTTGTTCAAAGCTACTACGACTGGGATACCAAGTTCAAGAAGCTGTGTTGTAAAGAATAAACTTCTGCTCAAGTTTGTTGCATCTACGATATTGATAATTGCATCTGGATTCTCATGTTTTACATATCCACTTGTGATGCTTTCTTCTGATGTAAATGGTGACATAGAATATGCACCTGGAAGGTCAACCGCAACCAGTTCTTCTCCTCCGTCATAGTATGCTTTTTTGATCAGGCTTTCTTTTTTATCAACTGTAACACCTGCCCAGTTACCAACACGTTCATTTCTTCCTGTGAGCGCATTGTACATTGTTGTCTTCCCGCTGTTAGGATTCCCTGTTAACGCGATTCTCATCTTCATATCCTCCTCTTTTCCTCATATTAGATGTCGCTATATTTTATTAGCGTAAACTAACCATTGGTCATAAAAAATAGTGACTTCCATCACCATTTTTCTTCTATACCACAATTGTTCCTGCCAGTTCGTTGTCAATGTTATATCTTCCATCTTTGATTGATACAACACATCCGCTTCTGCGGCGTGCAACTACTGTGATACCTTCACCGCTATAACATCCCAATGAAAAAAGAAATGCATTCAATTCTTCATCATCCGTAGCGATGTCTTTAATTATGTATTCTTCTCCTACATTTCCTTCAAGTAACGTCATAACTTGCTCCTTTTACTTATAATTAAGTCTCAACTTATCCTAGTTAGAAGTTCCTAACTAAAGAATATATTACCATATTTCCCCTCTTTGTCAACCATTTTTTCTCACTTTTTAAGCAAAAATTTGTAAAGCAATTCCACACCCCACACCAATGCCATACAAGAGGCCAACAATTCGAAGTGTTTCTTTACGGTCTATATTTACACGGATGAGAACCAATACTCCTACACCTGCTCCTACGAGCAATCCAGCCATCATGGTGCCGAAGCTCATCGCTCCTTCCACATAGAGCTGTGTCAATAATACAGAAGAAGCACAGTTTGGAATAAGTCCAATGATTCCTGCAAGCACTGGCCCTACAATTGCCTGATTCAAAAGAATCTCTTCCAACACTTCTTCGCCACCATTATGGAGTACCAGATTTAACAAAAATGTCACCAGGATAATAAATCCTGTAATCTTGAGGGAATGGCGCAATGCAGATGCAAATACTCCGCTTTCACAGTTGCAATGCTCATGTTCGCAAATCTCATGAATACATTCTGCCTCGTATTTTTGCTGTGTTTTCCATAAAAGATCAATCACAAATCCTGCTACAACTGCAATCATTACTTTGGTCAATAGTATTTCCACAATAACAGTTCCTTCAATCTTAGCAGAAATCAAGATTGGAAGCATTTCGTCTGAAGTTGAAAGATAGATTGCAAGCAATGTTCCCGTTGTAATCACTCTTCCTGCGTATAAGTTAGATGCTGCTGCCGAAAATCCACACTGTGGTATAATTCCTGCAACTCCACCGATCAACGGGCCAAATTTCCCAGCCTTCTGTACTATCTTCCCGCTGTATACTCCTGCCTTGCTTTCCATATATTCCATCACAAGATATGTAAGAAATAAGAACGGAAATAGCTTCATGCTGTCTATCAATGTATGCTCAATTATGTGTATCATATGCTTCTCCTCTCCTAGTTAGTCAAAACTAAACCCTATCAGAATACTAATTCCTATCGCATTTGTCAACCCAAAATAGGACTTTCTCTTGAAATTATCCCTATATGATTTTATTATTAAATGTAGAGTAAATCAAGAAATCAAGGAGGATATTATGGAATATATTACACTTGGAAAGACTGGACTCCAAATTTCAAAGCTGGGATTTGGTGGTATTCCAATTCAGCGTGTAGACGCTGCAACAACAAAAGAATTGATCCACAAAATGGTAGAAAAAGGAATCAATTATATCGATACAGCCAGAGGTTATACTGTCAGTGAAGAGTATCTTGGGGTAGCGCTGGAAGGCTGCCGTGACAAATTTGTTCTCGCAACGAAAAGTATGGCACGTACAAAAGAAGCAATGGCTGCAGACATTGAGACAAGCTTAAAAAATCTCCGTACAGATTATATTGATATTTATCAGGTGCATAATCCAAGTTTGGAACAGTTAGAGCAAGTTATGGCTCCAGGCGGTGCATTAGAAGCACTTATGGAAGCGAAAGAAGCTGGGAAAATCGGTCACATCGGACTTACTGGACATTTGATTGAACTTTTTGAAAAAGCTGTAGATCTTGACTGGGTAGAGACATTTATGTTCCCTTACAATATTGTTGAACGCCAGGGAGAAGAACTGATGCGCAAATGTACAGAACGCAACATCGGATTTATCGTTATGAAACCGCTCGCCGGTGGTGCAATCGAAGACGCTGAACTTGCACTTCGTTTTATCTGTGCAAATCCAGATGTATCCGTAGTTATTCCAGGTATGTATGACCTGAAAGAAATCGATATCAACCTTGCTGCAGTTGAAAATGACGCTCCCCTCTCTAAGGAAGAACTTGCAAAAATGGATGCTATCCGCGAACAGTTGGGCAGCAATTTCTGTCGTCGTTGTAATTACTGTCAACCATGCACTGCAGGTATCAACATTTCAGGCGTATTCCTGTTTCAGGGATACTTAGATCGCTACGGATTGGAAGACTGGGCAAAAGATCGTTACAATGCACTTCCAGTCAAAGCCAGTGCTTGTATTGGCTGTGGTGCTTGTGAACCACGATGTCCATACAACCTGCCAATTCGCGAAATGTTACGCGATGCAGCAAAAAAATTTGGATGCTAACACTTTCTTTTACAAAATGGCTGTGGTTGCAAACGCGACACACAGCCATTTTCTATTTCTTTTATTTTTCTTGATATACTATTTTCCCATTACAGATTGTATAGTAAATCTTTCCGTATAATTCTGCGCCTTTGAATGGAGAGTTAGATGATTTGGATACAAAGTTTTCCACAATCCACGTTTCATTCGGAGCAAATATCACCAAATCCGCTGGTTTATCCACCTCTATACTTCCACCTGGGAGTTTATAAAGTCTTGCTGGATTCACAGTCATTTTGGCCAACATTTCCATAAGCGTAAGATGTCCTTCTTTCACTAGTGACGTTATGCCAAGACCTAATGACGTCTCCAGTCCTGTGATACCGCTTGGTGCTGTCCACATCGGTTCTTTTGCTTTTTCTTCTGCGCTGTGAGGGGCATGATCTGTAGCAATCATATCGATAGTTCCATCTTTCAATCCTTCAATAATTGCCAGTCGATCAGCTTCCGTCCGAAGTGGTGGATTCATCTTTGCCAGGCTTCCATGCTGCTTCACGGCCTCTTCGGTAAGTGTAAAATGATGTGGTGTCGCTTCTGCATGAATCTTTGCTCCCATCGCTTTCGCATTTCTCACAAGTGTAACCGAATTTCCTGAGCTTATGTGCTGAATCACCGTATGTGCTTTGGAATGCAGTGCCAACATACAGTCTCTTGCAACCATTACTTCTTCCGCAATCGCTGGAGAGCCTTCGATTCCAAGATAATCAGATGCTGTTCCATGATTAATTCCATTTTCAGAAATAAATGCAGGATCTTCTTCATGAAGACTGATTGGCAAATCCAGTGCTGCCGCCTTTTCCATTGCCTGATAACATAACTGAGCATTCATAATTGGGATTCCATCATCTGTGAATCCACAGGCTCCTGCTTCCGCTAATGCCTCCAAATCTGTCATCATTTCCCCTTTGAGTCCCTTCGTAATAGATGCCGTCTGGTAAATTCGAATCTGCTCCTGCTTAGCTCTTTCTAAAATATCCGTCAGCGTTACAACATCATCCACAACCGGCTTTGTATTTGCCATGCAGATTACGGAAGTAAAGCCTCCCTTGGCCGCCGCAAGTGCTCCAGTATGTAAATCTTCTTTGTATGTAAATCCAGGATCTCGAAAATGAATGTGTGTATCAATCAATCCTGGTGCAACCGTCAGCCCTTCCGCATTCAGAATCTCTTCTCCTTCCATTGCTTCAAGATTTCCAATCGCACATATTTTTCCTTCTTCTATACGAATGTCTCGAATTCCTTCTTCCTTTGTCGCTGGGTTGATGACATAACCATTCTTAATTAACATCTCTTATCTCCTTGTACTCTCTAAACTCTCTGTGATTGCACAAAAGAAGCTGTATCCTACAGCTTCTTTCGCATCTTTTCTACATCACTTATACAATTACGCGTCAAAATCCACATGGAATTTCTTCTCTCCAACGCAAATGTCAACATAATGAAGATCAAACTGATCCTCCATGATTGTCATGCATCCTTCATAAGTAAGAAATTCTTCTTTTTTAATCAAGAACATATACGTTCCTGCATCCTGTTTATCTGCTTCATCACTGATATCATGATAAAACTCACGTCCGTCAACTTTTCCTGGATAGCCAGACGCTTTGATTTTTTCTTCAATTAACTGATATAACTCTTCCATTTTTCATCCTCGTTTAGATATTTAACAGATCACTGTATACTCGTAATGCTCCGTCTGTATCATGTGCAAGCACTTTCTTTGCAAGTACTTTTCCAAGCTGAACACCTTCCTGGTCAAAACTGTTCAGATTCCATACAAATCCCTGAAACATAATCTTATTTTCAAAATGAGATAACAACGCACCCAATGCTTCTGGTGTAAGCTGTTCTCCAATAATGATGCTTGATGGACGACCACCTTCAAACTTCTTGTTCAGGTTATCATCATCTTTTCCACATGCAAACGCAACAATCTGAGCAGCAACATTTGCACAGAGTTTCTGCTGGCTTGTGCTTCCCTGAATCACAACATCAGATCCCATCTGGCTGTTTTTGAAGCCAACAAACTGAAGTGGAATAATATCCGTTCCCTGATGTAACAGCTGATAGAACGAATGCTGTCCGTTTGTTCCTGGTTCCCCATAAATAATTGGTCCAGTTACATAGTGAACTGGTTCTCCAAATCTATTCACTGATTTACCGTTTGATTCCATATCTGCCTGCTGCAAATGTGCTGGGAAACGGCTCAATGCCTGTGAATAAGGAAGTACTGCTGTTGCTCCGTATCCAAGAACATTTCTTTCATAAACACCAATCAGCGCATCCAACATTGCAGGGTTCTTTAATAAATCTTTTTCTGTTGCAAGCTTGTCTTCTTCTGCTGCACCAGCAAGGAAACGTTCAAACACCTCTGGACCGAATGCCAGTGATAACACTGCACCACCTACTGCAGATGTTGATGAATATCTTCCTCCAATATAATCATCCATAAAGAATGCTGCGAGGTAATCTTCACTCTTTGCTAATGGTGATGTCTCGCTTGTAACTGCAATCATATGCTTAGAAGCATCCAATCCCGCTTTTGCAAGCGCATCCTTCACGAAAGATTCATTCGTCAATGTTTCCAAAGTTGTACCAGACTTAGAAACTAATACGAAAATAGAATGTGCAACATCGATATTGCTTAACACTCCTGCTGCATCGTCTGGGTCTACGTTGCTGATAAATGCCGCTTTCATTTTTAATGTATCATTAACCTTTGCCCAATTTTCAAGTGCTAAATACATTGCACGAGGTCCAAGGTCACTTCCACCAATTCCAATCTGCACAACTGTTGTAAACTTTTCTCCTGCAGCATTTGTAATCTCTCCAGCGTGTACCTTTTTCGCAAATTCTGCAACTTTCTTCTGTTCATTCACATAAAATTCACGCTTATTTACTCCATCTGCAATTACGTCTTCTCCAAGCTGACCACGTGTCAACTGATGGAGAACCAGACGCTTCTCACCTGTGTTAATCATCTCGCCGTTATAAAGTGCTTCATACTTCTCTGTAAGCTGTGCTTCGTCTGCTAACTTTGCAAGTGCTTCCAGCACCTTAGCGTCAACTGCTTTTGCTCCATAATTATAAGCAAGTCCTGCTGCCATTGGTACGCTGTAATTCTTCACACGTTCTGCACCATCTTTATCTGTCATTGCCTCTGCAAGGTTTACCTTTTCAACTTCTAAAAGTTCCTTATAAGAAGCAAGTGTATCTAAATTGTTCCATGAAATCATCGTTCGATTCCTCCTTATTACTATAGTTTCTGCCTTTATATTCAGTCAAAAAAATTATACTACGAAAATGAATGAAATACAATGTACCAATTGTCGACAAATCCCCTTTCTTTTGCAATAATTTTCGTTCGAATTGTCTAGCGTCCGATTCGCTTAAGTCCCTCATATTTCCCCGGTGTTGCCTCAAATATATTCATATGGTCCAAACTCGTAGTTCGTTCACGAAATGCCGGATACAAAATTCCAAATTCTGGATCTCCCGCCTCGTATTCATCCTCCAACGGACTAATCGTGCAGAGCAAATATGTATAGACTTCTTCGGAACCTTCCATCCACTCTTTATCGCTGCCTTTGACTGGTACATCATATTGTCCAAAATATACATAGCAGGCACACGGATAGCCCAAACTTAATTTTTCTCCTATTAATTCATAGAGAATATCAAGAAATGCATCATTTTTAAGTTCTGATTCCTTGATACCATCCAACAGTTGCCAAACACTTCCCGGTTTTCGCACTTCGGACGGAATTCGATACTCCTTCAGCTGTACATTCGTTTTCGAAAGCAGTGCCTTTTTCGCACGGCTTAGAATCTTCGTCCGCTCTGCAGCTGACAACTTCAAAAAATGTGTGTTGAAAGTCCCATCTACATATCCCTCTTCATCAAAATACGCACCTGCAATTCTCGAAATAGACGCGCGCGCTGGGGTCATTCTTCTTGTTAATTCTAGCATATCTTCACGATTAATCATGGTGTTCTCCTTGGGTTATATTTTCGCTTTAATCTATTTGCAATATCTTTTCCACTTCATTTTCTTCCATTTTTAGCAGTTGAGCAATCTCTTTCACCGACAAGTTTTCTCGCATATTTTCAATAATTTCTCTTCTTGTTTCTTCACTTCCTGCATTTCGTCCTTCGCGTTCTCCTGCAATCCGGCCTTCACGTTCCCCTGCAATCCGGCCTTCACGTTCTCCTGCAATCCAACCTTCGCGTCTGCCTTCCTCACGTTCCATCGCTTTTTCTTCCCACGTCTGCATATATTTGACCTCCAAATCTTCGTTCAAACGAATCCCTTTCACTCGCTCGTGCAGCTTTTGGATTTTTTCACTCTTGCTTGCCTTTGCAACTTGATCTGTTGTTTCTTCCATATAGTGCAGGAGTTCGATTAACTCTTCACTCACCATATCTTTTCGCTTTCCATGGCTATTCAGAAATACTCGCGTTGCTCCATCATTTAATTCTAGCTCGGTAATCTCTTTGCACAGCATCTGAAATGTATAACGGTACAAACCATAACCAAACAAGTCAAAAGGCGTAATCATAATGATGATGACATCATTCATTTCATTAAAATCAAAAGCACCAACTGGAAGTAATTTACTGTCTATAATTCCCTGATATAGTCTGCTTCTTTTTGGCAAGTTCTTGGTGTTCTTCCTCTGTGCTTCTAAATTGTAAATGACATCCTCTTCGTCTATTGCATACACATCCAAGCGAATTCCTCGATTTTTTGTTGCCGTTCGCTGCTCCTTTTCTGTTTGTGGCGGATATTTCACCTCTGTATTCTTGTCAAAAATAATATCCAGCAATACTTTAACACTTTCCGCATCTTCCATGACTTCA
>CAZPZR010000008.1:0-41494 GCA_964591105.1 uncultured Lachnospiraceae bacterium
CCTGTTGCTATAATTGCGTACATATGGCACCTCCTATTATCATTACTCGCCAGTTTCGGTGTCCGTTCCTATTCTAAAAACGGAACTTGTAACCTCACTGTGCGGCATACTGGTATATATTAGCATATGAATTTCTAAAAATCAAGTAGTTTTAATGCATTTTTTGAAAAAATTTTTTCTTTTTCATCTGGTGTCAATGACATCTGCTCTAAAAGCTGGATGTATTCCTTCTGTCCTGCCCATGGAGAGTCTGTTGCAAATAAGATTTTTTCTGCTCCATGGTTGCGAACCATACGAAGAAATTGCTCCTGTGAAATCTGATCCAACACAACACCAGTGTCAAAATATACCTGCTCTCCCACCAGATATTCTTCTACCTCTGTCCACTGTAAATTTCCACCCATATGTGCAAGAACAAGCTTCTCAGGCTGTACTTCTCGTAAAAGTTCGGCAGACATCTGTGGTGTACAGTGAATATCATCTGGAGACTTTGGATCTTTTCCAGCATGGACAACAACAATAAGCCCAAGTTCGGAAGCATAAGAAACAATTCGCTTATAGCGGATGTCGTTAAAATAAACTTCCTGATAATCTGGATGCAACTTTATCCCTTTCAATCCCATTTCCTTAATCTGGCGAAGTTTTTCTTTGTATCCATCATTATCGGGATGGATGCTTCCAAAGGATAACACATTTCCAGATTGATAATTACTGGCAAATCGGTTGATGGAATCAAATTGCTTTGGTTTGGTTACGATTGGGAGTGCCACAGACAAATCTACCTGTGAAGACTCTGTCTCGGCCTTTAATCCTTCATATGTTCCATTCGTATGTGGCGCAATCTGACATATATCCGCCAAATAGTCGATGGTTGCAGATGCGATTTTGTCAGGAAACATATGTGTATGGAAATCAATTATCATGCATTTTCACATTCTTTCATTTTGTTATAGCAGTAACCGATAATATCACGTCTGGTAATGATCCCAATGTAATGTTCTTGATCATCCACAACGGGAACAAAGTTCTGTCCCATTGCCTTTTCAATCAAATCTTCCATTTTAGATTCTGCTGTCACACATTTATAATCCTGACGGCGTTCAATCTTCATGATACTAATCGATTCCGCATCCTTTAAGTTCAACAGATCCCTTCCTTTGAGTCCCCAGAGAAGGTCTCCTTCGGTAATTGTACCGACGTACTTTCCTTCTTTATTCAAAAGAGGAATGGATGAGTACTTGTGATACTCCATAATTTCCAGTGCCTGTCTGAGTGTGTGATAGTCATAGACAAATGCTGTTTCACTCTTTGGCTTGAGGAAAAACAAAATATTCAAAACACAACCTCCTAGATCTGAGTTGTAACGAAAATATCATAAATCGCTTTGATAGCGGCATCAAAATCGTGATTTCTAACTCCGATAATGACATTCAACTCACTGGATCCCTGGTCAATCATTTTTACATTCACATTCGCATGTGCAAGTGCAGAGAAGATACGTCCGGATGTACCTCGAGTTGCTTTCATTCCTCGTCCTACGACTGCAATTAATGCAAGATCAGATTCAAGGTCGATGGAATCTGGATCAACTGCACTTCGAATGCCTGTCAGTACTTCCTGTTCATTTTCTTCGAATTCATCCTGATGTACAAAGATTGTCATTGTATCGATTCCAGATGGCATATGTTCAATACATACGTTATGGTCTTCAAATACCTGAAGAACTTTGCGGCAGAAACCTACCTCTGTATTCATCATCGCCTTCTCAATTGTAATAGATGCAAAATCTTTCTTTCCAGCGATTCCTGTGATTGTAAATCGTGGTTTCTGGCAAGTTGCCTCTACAATCATCGTACCTTTATCTTCTGGATGATTGGTATTGCGAATGTTAATTGGAATGCCTTCTTTTCTTACAGGGAAAATTGCATCCTCATGCAGAACAGATGCCCCCATATATGCAAGTTCACGAAGTTCCTTATATGTAATCACCTCAATGGACTTTGGACTTTTTACAATACGTGGATCTGCAATCATAAATCCGGACACATCTGTCCAGTTTTCATACAAATCTGCGTGAATTGCTTTCGCAACAATGGAACCAGTGATATCTGAACCACCGCGGGAAAATGTCTTAATCTTTCCATTTGGCATAGAACCATAAAATCCTGGAATGACTGCACGTTCTGTCTCTGCCAGTTTTGCAGATAAGATCTGATGTGTTGTCACATCGTCAAAACTTCCATCTTCGCGGAACTTGATCACTTCTGCAGCATCTACAAATTCATATCCAAGGTAGGCTGCCATGATGATACCATTCAAATATTCTCCACGGGAAGCGGCATAATCTCTTCCAGCTTTCTTACTAAAATTTTCGTTGATCACTCTAAATTCATTTTCTAAAGATAAATCAAGACCTATCCCCTGAATGATAGAATCATAGCGTTCTTTAATTGTTGCAAGAAGCACTTCATAATCTTCTTCGCTATCTTCTCCAAGGGCTGCCTGATTGTAACAATGGTACAGCATATCCGTGACTTTTGTATCTTTGGAGAAACGTTTCCCCGGTGCGGAAGGAATGACATAACGTCTGCTTTCTTCCTTCTTAATGATTGCTCCAACCTTCTGAAACTGTTCTGCGCTTGCCAGCGAACTTCCACCAAATTTTACAACTTTCTTCATATGTTCTGTACTCCTTTTCACTTTTTCACTTTACCATAACACATTTCTCGCTATCGTGCAACAAAAAATGTTATGCGTGAATGACATCTGCAAACGTTGCATTTGCAGCTTTGCACAGATCCTGCGGGGCAAGTGTAATCTGCATTCCAGGCTTACCCGCACTTACGTACATTTTATCCAGCAATCTGGCGTCTTCCTGAATAACCGTTGGATATTGCTTCTTCATACCTACAGAAGTACATCCGCCGCGGACATAGCCAGTTACTTTTGTTAGATCTTTTAGCGGGAGCATTTCCAAAGATTTTTCACCGACAACTCTGGCGGCCTTCTTAAAGTCAATCTCTCCCTCAATTGGGATGACGAATACATAGTATCCGCCACTTTTCCCAATAGTTACCAGTGTTTTATATACAAGTTCATGAGCAAGTCCAAGACTATCTGCAACATGAATTCCATCTAAGAATTCAGCACATTCATATTCCTCATAAGTGTAAGAAATTTTCTGTCGGTCTAACATGCGCATTGCATTAGTCTTTACTTCTTTTTTTGCCATAAAACCACTCCTATTCTGCAATCGGTGTTCCTAATTTTTCAAGCGGAACAAGTGCTCCGGAAGCATCTTTTGCATAGACATCCAGACGATGGAAATGTAATGGAATCTCATCGGAACCGATAAATTTCAAAAATGCTTCCATAACAAGATCTGGCTTTAAGTTCTGTTCACTTCCTGTTGCAAGGAACAGATAGATGCCTTCTCCAGAAATCTTCATATCATAGATCATAGATTTGATATCTACTTCTTTTTCGCTTTTCTTTGTCTTCTTCCATACAATAATCTGCTCCTGATTCCAGAAATCCTGAATCTTCTGTGCCCAATCTTCTGGCACTTTTTTGATGATTTCAGATGTCTGGTATGTTTCGGGAAGCGTTACCATATAATCAGCTGCCGCTGTAATAGTCATCCCACTGTGTTTTTTCTCTTCTGGGATCTGAACAAGACTGACAACATCAATTCCTTCTACCATTACTGAGTTCATACGTCTCACTGCTTCCTCCGAAGAAATGGATTCTGTAAGTTCCACATCCAGATATTCTCCATCACTTGTAATTCCAACACCCAGAGGCTGAGCGAAAGACATGATCATATGTGGGCTGTACCCACCAGTAAATGCGATTGGAATCTCTGCACGTCGCATTACCTTTTGGAAATATCGCATAACATCCAAATGTCCGATGAACTTCATCACACCATATTTACGGAATTTAATTCTTGCCTTCAAAGCATACACCTCCTTGGAATGTTGCTGCTCCACAGCCAGAACACTGCATACGACAGTTTGGAGTTACCTCCCCGGCCATTGCACGGTTCCATTCTCTTCTTAAAAATGATTTTGTAACGCCGATGTCAATGAAATCCCAAGGGAACAATTCATCTTCGCTACGTTCACGATTATTGTAAAATGCAATATCAATGCCTGTATTTTCAAATGCCTGCATCCAGATATCATTATCGAAACAGTCACTCCAGGAATCATACAAAGCTCCCAAACGATATGCTTCTTCAATGACAGCGCCACAACGTCTGTCGCCTCTGGCAAATACACCTTCTAATACAGTTACTTCTGCATCGTGCCAGTTATACTTTAAGCTCTTACGGTTGAGCTGTTCCTGGAACGCATGTTTTACAACTGCAGCACGTGCAATGTATTCGGTATTATCATACATCCTAGCCCACTGGAATGGAGTAAATGGCTTCGGAATAAAGAAGGAGGAACTTGCTGTGATCTGACACTTTCCATTGCGCTGTTCCTTTGGAATCTCATAATAGCGACGCGCAACCTTATCTGCAAGTATCGCAATTTCTTTCATATCTTCTTCTGTTTCGGTTGGAAGTCCAAGCATAAAGTAAAGCTTTACCTTATTCCATCCACCTTCGAATGCCTGTCCAGCACCGCTTAAGATATCATCTTCGGTCAGTCCTTTATTAATTACATTACGCATACGCTGAGAACCAGCTTCTGGTGCGAATGTAAGGCTGCTCTTGCGGATATCCTGTACACGTTCCATAACATCTAGAGAGAACGCGTCAATACGAAGAGATGGAAGGGAAATGTTAATTCCTTTTTCCTTGAATTCATCAATCAAATATGTAACCAGTTCTTTCAACTGACTGTAGTCACTGGAACTTAAGGAACTCAAAGAAATTTCTTCATGTCCAGTATTCTTCAGCATCTTGTTCGCGTACTCTTTCAAGACTTCAACGTCTTTCTCTCGGGTTGGACGGTAGAGCATTCCTGCCTGGCAGAAACGACATCCACGAATACATCCACGCTGAATTTCGAGCACAACACGGTCCTGTGTGGCTTTGATAAATGGAACAACCGGAGATTCTGGATAAGTAGCATTTGTCATATCCATATGAATCTGTTTTTTAATCTTTTCCTTCGCGTTCGGATTGTTTGCAACGAAACTAGCTAATGTTCCATCTTCATGATAAGAAGCATCATAGAACGCTGGCACATAGATTCCTTCTATCTGTGCTGCTTTTTCTAAAAATTCTAATCTGCTGCCGCCAGCTGCCTGATTTTCCTTATATGCATTCAGAAGTTCATCGTAAACTGTCTCACCTTCTCCAATGTAAAACAGGTCAAAGAACTCTGCGAGTGGTTCTGGATTGTACGTACATGGACCACCACCGATTACAATTGGATGTTCCTCTGTACGTTCTTTTGCTTTCAACGGAATCTGGCTCAAGTCCAGAATCTGAAGAATGTTCGTGTAACACATCTCATACTGAATGGTAATTCCAAGGAAATCAAACTCCTTAATTGGATCTTGAGATTCCAAAGCAAACAATGGAATGTGTTTCTCGCGCATAATCTTATCTAAATCAGTCCATGGAGAATATACTCGTTCACACCATACATCTTCACGACGGTTAAACATATCGTAAAGAATCTGAATCCCAAGATGAGACATTCCAATCTCATATACATCTGGGAAACACATGGCAAAACGAATAGCAATCTCGTCTTTATTCTTCATTACGGAATTTACTTCATTTCCGATATATCGTGCCGGCTTTTCAATTTTCATTAAAATGTCGTCACCTAATGCCAATTTTCTCATGTTTTTCTGTATCCTTTCTGAAAGTGACCTGATCACTCTGCTTTTCCGCACTCCATTTTAACATACTTTCCTAGTGGTTACTACTAAGATTTTATAAAATAAATTGAAGCGTCACCCTAAGATGACGCTCCTGGAATTCTAAAATATTTTCAATCTAATATCTTTGCAAAATCAATCTCTCGATGAATTTCATTTACAATTTGCTGACTGTCAAATGTTAGAACTGTCTCATGATTTTGCTCTAATATCGTAAACGCGACAAACAATAGAATACAAAGTACCACGCGGATGCCAAAAGTACTGCTGCCTACGGGTTCTTCTTCATACAATTGCTGATAAGATGCCCGGTATCTTGGATGTACAGCAGGTACATCTCGATGGTCGTCGTATGTGGTTCGCATCTGTTTTAATAATTGCTGTCGGCGCTTTTGCGTATCATTCATTTTCTTCACCTCGTGTTACCACTTTATGAGGAACGAAGGGTGTTTATGAATGTTTCTTAACGATCTGCAAGTTCTGTAATAATGTCATCCCAGCTGATGCCCTTTTCTACCATAAGAACCATTGCGTGATAAAGGAAATCCGCCATCTCATATTTGATTTCTTCTGGATTTGGGTTCTTAGCTGCAATGACGATTTCTGTAGCTTCTTCTCCCACTTTCTTAAGGATCTTATCAATTCCCTTGTCAAAGAGATAATTGGTATAAGAGCCTTCCTTTGGATGCTCCTTGCGGTCAGTAATCGTATTATAGACAGATTCGAACACACGAAGTGGATTCTTTTCATCACGATCCATACCTACAAGTGGCTGGAAGAAGCAAGTTGGGTTTCCTGTATGGCAGGCAGCTCCCACCTGATCAACCTTCGCCAGTAATGTATCACAGTCGCAATCGATGGTCAGTGATTTTACATATTGGAAATGTCCGCTTGTTTCGCCTTTTACCCAAAGTGACTGACGGCTTCTGCTAAAGTATGTCATCTTTCCAGTAATGATTGTCTGTCGGAACGCTTCTTCATTCATATAAGCTAACATCAGAACTTCCTGTGTCTTGTAATGCTGTACAATTACTGGAATCAGTCCCTGTTCATTGGTTTTAAACTGAGAAAATTCCATCATACTTTCGAAGGAAGTCATCTTAATGCCCTGCTCTTCACATTGTTCTTTAAAATAGTCAAAATCCATATCCGGCTGACTTACATATTTTCCAGAAAGTCCGCGTACACCAGAACACTGGAGTATCTTTAATAATTCTGGTTTTTCCATTGTATCAGTAACAATGATACATGGAATGTCTGTGAGATTGATAACAGAATTCAAATCCAATCTATGCATGAAAATGATTTCCGTTGCGAATTCTTCTACAAGTTGCTGGTGTTTGAATAAGGCATCAAAGTCATTGAGTGAAACTGCTACTTTTTCTTTTCCGAATCGTTTGGCAGCTTCTTCCATCATCTTTGCACCATCTGTCTTTGAAAAATTAATCATTGCACGTTTCGCGCCTGCATATAAGACTTTCTTTACGTCCTCCAGACGGCGCATATTTCCACCTGCAATCATTGGAATTCGGATAACACGGTTGATTCTGCGCATGAGATCAATTGCTTCTTCATGGTCTGTATCCGTATCTGAGAGGTCAAAAACAAGCAATTCATCTGCTCCGTGTTCTCCATAATATTTTGCCAGTGAAACGACGTCCTCAGATATGACACTGCGGTCATTGAACCATCGTACTGCTTTTCCCTTTGCAATAAAAATGCAAGGGATTAATCTTTTATAGCTCATTACAATTTCCCCTTTGTTGTCCATACTTCTTTCATCCTAGGTTCTGGCATCGTTGCCATATCCAACGCTTTTCCAAAACTTTTGAATAATGCTTCAGCCATGTGATGGTTGTTTTCGCCATCCATGATCTTCAAATGAATATTCATCTTTGCACTGTAAGCAACAGCATAGAAGAATTCTCGGATCATCTCCGTATCCATTCCTCCTATTTTGTCTACAGTAAATGCAGCATCATATTTTAAATAAGGTCTTCCGGACAAATCAACTGCACAAAGTGCTAATGTCTCATCCATTGGAAGGAGCATGTGTCCGTAGCGCTTGATTCCAGCTTTATTTCCTAATGCAAGCGCAATAACTTCTCCTAATACGATTCCGGTATCCTCAATGGTATGATGGCAATCTACGTGTAAGTCTCCATTTACCTTTACAGTTAAATCAAATAATCCATGGCGGGCAAAACCATCTAACATATGGTCAAAAAACCCAATTCCGGTCTGGATGTCATTATTCCCGTGTCCATCCAGATTCAAAGCAACAAAAACGTCCGTTTCTTTCGTTGTTCTAGATCCTGTTGCAATTCTTCCCATTTTGATCCTCCTATTGTTCTTCAAATCTGACTTTTATAGAATTGGCATGTGCAGTCAAATGTTCTGCCTGTGCGAATGCCTCTATGTCACAGTGAATTTCCTGCAGTGCTTCTCTGGAATATGCAATAATGCTAGATTTTTTAATAAAATCGTCCACAGAAAGCGGTGAGAAGAACTTCGCCGTTCCATTAGTTGGAAGCACATGGTTTGGCCCTGCAAAATAATCGCCCAGTGGTTCGCTGGAGTATTCCCCGATAAAAATCGCACCTGCATTTCGAATTTTTGTCATAACATCATAAGGATTCTTTGTCTGGATTTCCAAATGCTCTGATGCAATATCATTTGCAATATCAATGACATCTTCCATCGTATCTGCAACCAGAATGTATCCGTAGTTGTCCAGGGACTTCTGAATAATCTCGCTGCGGGATAACTGGGTAAGGAATTGATCCACTTCTTCCGACACTTGTTTTGCAAGAGTCTCACTTGTTGTCACTAGAATCGCAGATGCCAGTTCATCATGTTCTGCCTGAGACAGTAAATCAGCAGCCACATAACGTGGATTTGCTGTCTCATCTGCAATTACAAGAATCTCACTTGGTCCGGCAATTGCATCAATGCTGACATGTCCATAGACCGCTTTCTTTGCAAGCGCAACATAGATGTTTCCAGGTCCGACAATCTTGTCTACTTTTGGAATACTTTCCGTTCCATATGCTAAGGCCGCAATAGCCTGTGCACCGCCAACTTTGTAAATAACGTCTGCTCCGGCTTCGTTGGCAGCTACCAAAGTTGTTGGAGTTACTTTTCCATCTTTCCCCGGTGGGGTAACCATTACAATCTGCTCAACACCAGCTACCTTTGCCGGAAGAATGTTCATCAATACAGACGATGGATACGCTGCTTTTCCGCCTGGAACGTATACGCCAACCTTTTCCAAGGCAGTCACTTTCTGTCCAAGCATGGTTCCGTTTGGTTTGCTGTCAAACCAGCTGTACTGACGCTGTTTCTCGTGATATGTGCGGATATTCTGCAATGCTTTTCGAATGATTGCTATCAACGAGTCATCTACTAGAGTGTAAGCTTCTTCAATCTCTTCTTTCGTAACCTGAAGATTGAACGCATCAATGTCCGCATGGTCAAACTGCTTGGTATATGCGAATACGGCTTCGTCCCCACGAAGTCTTACTTGTTCTAAAATTTCCTGAACACCTTGTTCGTACTGTCCGTAATGATTTGGACTTCTTTTTAACAAATCCTCCAGTACGTGTTGTTTTGTATCTTTTGTTAAACGCTGAATTCTCATCCTGTCACTCCCTGCCTTTTCTTATAACTGTGCTCTGAGTTTCATAAGCAATGTTTTGATTCGTTCGCTTTCCATACGCATGCTTACAGGATTAACAATCATCCTTGCAGAAAGTGGACATACTTCTTCTAAAACTTCCAATCCATTTTCACGCAGCGTAGAACCGGTCTCCACAATATCTACAATTACTTCCGACAGGCCAACGATTGGAGCAAGCTCAATCGAACCATTCAACTTAATGATTTCTACCGTCTGATGTTTCTTATTGTAGAAATAGTCTTTAGCAATGTTCGGATACTTTGTGGCAACGCGAATCAGTTCATGATGCTTTAAGAGAGACTCTGCTTCCTGATATCCACAGACACACATACGGCACTTGCCGTAGCCAAGATCCAGAACTTCATGTACCTTACGGCCTTCTTCCAAAATCGTGTCTTTTCCGACGACGCCAATGTCAGCAGCACCATATTCTACATATGTTGGAACATCTGGTCCTTTTGCCAAGAAAAACTTTAGTTTCAATTCTTCATTTACAAAAATCAGCTTTCGAGAATCTTTTTCCTTCATCTCTTCACAGGTAATGCCGATTTTTTCAAATAACTCTAAGGTCTGATTTGCAAGTCGCCCTTTTCCAAGGGCAAATGTAAGATATCTCATAATTATTCCGCCTCACTCTGATTGCTGATTTCTTTTTGTTCTCCAGTAACTAAGTTGATCATCGTAATGTCACCGGTTCGTTTCAGATAAATCAGACTTCCCGCATAATATTCTTTTCCATATTCAATATACTCTTCAAATTGCTTATCTTTTGATTTTCTCAAAAGTTCGACATTCTTCGCTTTACTTCGGAAATCTTTGGCAATTCGAATTGCGTCCGCCATTTTTCCATCTTCATAGACGATCAAATTGTTCTTTCTTGGATAGAGAATTCGAATTTTCTGTCGAATCATCGCATTCATCAGTTCATCCACAACGATTGCAAATCCGATGGATGGAGACTGTTTTCCGAATTTCTCTAAAAGTTTATCGTAACGTCCACCTTTTACAATTGCATCTCCTGTTCCATATGTATATCCACGGAATACAATTCCTGTGTAATATCCATAAGTTCCTGTCATGCTAAGGTCAAAGGTAATGTATTTTTCAAACCCATATATCTTCAAAATGTTATAAATCTTTTCCAAACGTTTGATTGCAAGGATGGCATTGGAATTTGGAGAAAGGTCTTTTGCCTTTACCAATACTTCAATTCCACCAACCAGTTCGTTCAGCATTCCGAATGCTTCTTTTGTGCTGCGGTTGACCTGAATGCTGTCCAAGTACTCTTCTGCTCCAAAATAGTTGCGGTTATTGATCAGTTCAATGACTCTCGCATTCTCTTCTTCATTCAGATTCGCATCAGACAGTAAACTTTGGAAGTAGGCAACATTTCCGACATTCAGCTGAAATTCCTTCAATCCAATCGTTAAAAGTGTCTCTACAACAAGTGCAAGCATCTCGGCATCCGCTTCTGCGGAGCCATCGCCAATGAATTCCGCTCCCATCTGTGTCACTTCACGAAGACGTCCTTGATAGTTGGAATGATTGATAAATGTATTCCCTGTGTAGCAAAGACGAATTGGGAGTGTCTCATCTCCGAACAAGGTGGCAGCAGCACGCGCAATCGATGGAGTAATATCCGGACGAAGCGCCAACGTGTTTCCATCTTTGTCAAAAAATTTATATAAGTCTTTGGATGGAATCGTACCAATCTCCTTGCCAAAAACATCAAAATATTCGAACATCGGTGTCTGAATATCATGATATCCATATTGGTGAAACACCTTTTTCATATGATTTTCAAGTGCAAGCTTCTTTCCGCATTCCACATTATATATATCCCGGACTCCTTCAGGAGTATGCAGTACCTTTTTCATAATACCTCCATCCACATACTTTAGTATGCTAACTTATTAAAGCAATATTATAAACACTTTCCTTTTATTTGTCAAGACTGTCACGAAGTTCCAAATCCAAATTCATGGCGTCCAAATAAGGAATGAAGCATCCCGATGTCAGATTCATAAAAAATCTTGCATCTAATTCTTCATAGCGGAAACTCTTTCTTCCGCCTTCTTGTGCACGCTGCCAGAACTTCAAAAGTTCCGCATAGCGCATGTAGTATAGTTCGTTCTTTCCTGAAAAATAGATGAGGATAAATGCAATCCCGCCCTGTTTTTCAAAATCTCCCATGAATGTTACCTGATGTTCATGAACATTCTGAAGTGGAAACGTATTTGCTACACATTCTTTCGCATCAAAGCAGACAGGAATTCCCTGCACTGCTCCGATATAATCGACCGTACTTCGTTTTTCAAAATACGCTAACGTAATATGTCGATGTTCTTTGTCAATTCGAACCGGTGTAATGGGAGTTGGGATTTTTTGAATCAATGCCAACCCCTTTTCCTGATATCGGTCGTTGGTTCGATTGACCATATCTTCTAATGTAGAACCTCTAAGGCCTCGTGAGTTCCATGTTCCCATGCTGTCTCCTTTATTACTCGCCAGAATTTCTTTGGCACTGGTGCTGTAAATGTTTTGTCCGAGAGCTGTTGAAGTGTTCCATCCATCTTGGAAAATGATAATTCATATGCATGCAGTATCTGATCCATGATCTGATAGTTTTTCTTATAAATTTCATTCACTCTTCCATCGCCGTACTTGTAATCCCCAATCAGCGGATGACCGATGGAAGCCAGATGCGCACGAATTTGGTGTGTGCGTCCAGTGATCAGATGAACTTTCAATAAGGTTACTTCCTGATTCCATGCAAGCGGCTCATATTCTGTCTCAATTGGAAGAAAATCTTCCTTCTCTTTTTCTTTTACTACAGTTACTTTGTTCGTCCGTTCGTCTTTTTTCAGATACCCAGAAATGTGCTGTCTGTTCTTCAAGGTTCCCTTCACAATACAAAGATAATATTTTCTTAGCGTACGTTCTTTGAACAGTTCACTCAGAGCCTGCAAGCCTGCAAGACTCTTTCCGGCCGTAATGATTCCACTGGTATTGCGATCCAGGCGGTTGCAAACAGATGGGCGGAAGGTACGAAGTTCTTCAGTTGTGATCTGCTGACTGTCTAACAGATACTGAATTACATATTCCACTGCGGAACAATCAGATTCTGCTGCCTTCTGGGATAACATTCCAGAAGGCTTATTGAAGAATAATACATGCTCATCTTCATATAAAATCTGCAGTTTCACGCTTGGCACTGGTTCATAAGTATTCTTTTGATTGGAAGCACCTGTAAACTTTTCCAGCGTTTCATCTGCGAAAAATAATTTCACAGAATCTCCCTTCTGCAGTTTTTCATTTCCAGTCGCCTTTTTACTGTTTAGAACAATATTTTTCTTGCGGAGCATTTTGTAAATAAAACTTCCGGAAGCTTCACATAGATATTTCTTCAGAAATTTGTCAAAACGCTGCCCCGCTTCATTTTCTTTAATGATAATCTCTTTCATCTTTACATTGCGGTAGACAAAATGATTCTCTGAATCTTTCGCTCAATGCGTCGCTGATCGGACTTTTCAATAGATGCAATGTTATTCATTCCTTCTGCACGTGAAAGGAATGGAACGTAGTCATGGAAAATCTTTACCGTAACCTTTTCACATCCATTTTTTGCGAGTAATTCTTTCAAATATTTTGCTGCCTTTCCTTCATCTGTTTTTTCGTTGCTTGTATAGCCACATACCGTATGCCCGGAGATGACAACTACATCAACCGGCATTACTTTCTCACTGCTTGTAATAATCAAATCATAGGCTTTGGTAAGCAGTGGAGCCTTCTGACTAATCTCTTCATATTTCGCTTGTTCAATACTTTTGTGTGGCGCCATTGTGAGAAATTCCGCCAACATTTTGGAAGCTGGAAGACATCCAAGGACAGCGACAACTGTTAATAAGTTCATCTTAGACCCTGTCTGCACATATCCCAGCACAACCAATGCTATAACCACTGCAAATTCTGCTGCTGACCAGAGCAAGTATCGTTTCTTTTGTGCCTGTATATACCCTGGTTTTCCTTTTTCAATCTTCATTATTTTTTCTTTCCTGCCTTTTTCTTGTGTACGTTACGGATCATCTTTTTCTTTGCCGGTTTTTTTGTCTCGTTTTTCTTGCCTTTTGCATACTGCTCTTTTCCTTTGTATCCCGTATTTCTTGGACGAATGAGGCAATGTTTATCGAAACCAACCAGATCCATGCGGTCTGCCTTTTTCAGCGCTTCTAATACCAATTCATAGTTCTTTGGATTGCGATACTGAATCAATGCACGCTGCATAGCTTTTTCATGCGGATTCTTTGGAACGTATACAGGTTTCATGTCTCTTGGATCCACACCGGTATAATACATACAGGTAGAAATGGTCGAAGGTGTTGGATAGAAATCCTGTACCTGTTCTGGCATATATCCTAAATCTCTCAAATATTCTGCAAGTTCAACCGCTTCTTTCATCGTAGATCCCGGATGAGAGGACATCAAATATGGCACAACATACTGTTCCTTATTGATTTCTTTATTGATTCGCTTGTATTTTTTTAAGAAAGCTTCATATACGCTGTTTTCCGGTTTTCCCATTTTACTGAGAACCGCATCGGAAATATGTTCTGGTGCTACCTTTAACTGTCCACTTACGTGATTCATACACAATTCGCGGAAGAAGGTATCATCTTTATCTGCCATCAAATAGTCAAAACGAATTCCAGAACGAATGAATACTTTCTTTACATTTGGCAGTTCTCGTAATTTTCTCAATAATGAAATGTAGTCCTTATGGTCTACTTTCATGTTCTTGCAAGGTGTTGGGAACAGACACTGACGGTTCTTACATACTCCATGCTGTAACTGTTTTTCACAAGATGGATGACGGAAGTTCGCTGTTGGGCCTCCTACATCATGAATGTACCCTTTGAAATCTTCTTCCCACACAAACTGTTTTGCTTCATTGATCAATGACTCATGACTTCGTGTCTGAATGATACGTCCTTGATGGAACGTAAGTGCACAGAAGCTACAGCCACCAAAACAGCCACGGTTACTGATCAAACTGAATTTTACTTCACGAATTGCAGGCACTCCTCCTGCTTCTTCGTAAGATGGATGATAGGTTCTCATGTATGGATAGCTGTATGTGCGGTCCATCTCTGCCTGTGTCAGTGGTCGAGCCGGTGGATTCTGTACCACATAGCAATGTTCCCCATACTGTTCTACCAGTCGTTTTCCTGAAAATGGGTCTGTGTTGCAATACTGTGTATAGAAACTTCTTGCATAATTTAACTTGTCTGCTTTCAAGTCATCGTATGTTGGAAGAATGATTGCATCGTAAACACTTTCCAAATCTTTCACTTTACAGACAGTTCCCGGAATATATGTAATATCTTTCACTGCAATTCCGCTGTCCAAAGCTTCTGCAATCTCAACAATGGATAACTCGCCCATTCCGTAAGAAATAATATCTGCACCTGAGTCCAGAAGAATGGAGCGTTTTAATTTATCTGACCAGTAATCATAATGTGCCATACGGCGCAGGCTGGCCTCAATTCCACCGAGAATGATTGGTGTATGCTTGTACACCTGACGAATCAGATTACTATAAACAATCGCCGCGTAATCTGGACGTTTTCCCATAACTCCGCCCGGTGTATATGCGTCTGTCTGACGGCGTTTCTTTGATACAGAATAGTGGTTTACCATTGAGTCCATATTTCCACTGGATACTAAAAATCCGAGTCTCGGTTCACCAAATTCCATAATACTTGTTTTATCTTTCCAATCTGGCTGCGCAATGATTCCAACTTTATAACCATGTGCCTCCAGAATACGCATAATAATCGCGTGTCCGAATGATGGATGGTCTACGTAAGCATCTCCAGATACATAGACGAAATCCAGCTGTTCCCAGCCACGATCGATCATATCCTGTTTACAAATCGGTAAAAATCCATGTCCCATTATAATACCTCATAAGTTTTATTTTTAATGTCATCGTATGTTTGAATATAAAAATCTGCTAATTCTTTTTTCTTGTCCAGCTGAGGATTCGAAAAATCATCCTCCACGGCACAGACAGTCATTCCAGCATTCTTTCCTGCCAAAATCCCCATCGGAACATCTTCAAATACTAGACAGCGTTCCGTAGAAACATTTAAATCCTTGGCAACAAGATAATACACATCCGGAGAAGGTTTTCCTTTTGCCACTTCACAAGCTGTGCGTACAGAATCAAAAAGTTCTGTAATGCCAAGTGCCTGAAGAGTATCCTCTACCAGAGAACGCTCGTTGCTGGTTGCTATTCCAATCTTCTTTCCCTGCGCTTTCATAGCTTCAATAAATTCTTTTACGCCAGGTTTTAACGGAACCTGTGTTACATAGCGTTCATGCGCCATTTCCTTCCACTCTTCCATAATCTCTTCCTTTGTACGTGGAAGGGTTGGGAAAAGGTCCAGAAAATACTGGGCTACTTCTGTAAAGCTCATGCCCTCCATACCTTCATGGAAGTTTTCCGGCTCTTGCAGGTCATAAGTTTCCAGATATACGTCATCAATATCTGGCCAGATCCACATAGAATCGATCAGTGTTCCATCCATATCAAAAATGATTGCGTCAATCTGTTCTAACAAATTTATCATAAGTTTTTAAGCTCCTCATCTGTCAAAGGTCTGTAATCTCCCGGTGCAAGTGTTTCATCCAAAACTAACGTCCCCATTGTCTCACGTTTTAAGAAAATCACTTGTTTTCCAACGGCTTCAAACATTCGTTTTACCTGATGAAATTTCCCTTCCCGAATGGTCAGTCGAATCTCGGAAATTGTATCGCTTGTTAAAATTTCCAATTCTGCTGGCATGGTCATCTCTGGCTCTGCTTCACTTCCAATATTCACACCACGTGCGAAAGCCTCTTGGTCTTCGGCTGTAACACGCCCTTTTACGCGGGCATAATAACGCTTATCCACGTGCTTTTTCGGAGACAGAAGTCTGTGAGCCAGTTCTCCGTCATTTGTAATCAAAAGCAGGCCAACCGTATCTTTATCCAAACGTCCCACCGGGAATAAATCCTTGCGTTTTTTCGTCTCAATTAAGTCCACAACTGTTGTCTGTTTGCGGTCTTCTGTTGCAGAAATAACGCCTGCTGGCTTATTGAGCATATAATACTCATAGGTTGCATATCCAACTGCTGTTCCATCCACCTGGACAGTCTGGGTGTTCTCATCTACCTTTTGTTCCGGCTTCTTTATAATCTCACCATCCAAAGATACACGTCCCTGACGAATATATTTTTTCACTTCCTGCCTAGTTCCAACGCCCATGTCCGCAAGATATTTATCTAATCGAATCATTAGCAAAGCCTCCATCCTGGAAGATATTTGTTCTTAAGTGTGCCATTGCCAAGCTTTCCAAATCCCAACGGATATCCATCTACACATACCAGATACCAGCCTTTGTCTTTGGAAGAAACCAGATCATCCACCTCCAGAGTTTCCCCTTTCAAATAACGGCGAATACGGTCATCTTCTACGGAAAAATCCAGGACTTTCTTGTATTCTTCTTTTTTTAGACACATAGCCAGCGCCTGACTTGGCTCAAAACGGTTTTTCTTTAGTTCCCCTAATAATAATCCCGTACGAAGGAATCGGATTCCCTTCACATCTGGAAGATTCTCTGGCATATAGTAAACACGTTCGCCATGGATATCCATGCGAGACGGATCCAATTCCCATGCCACATCTTTCAAAAATGTTTCTAAATCCTCCGGAAGTTTTTTCTTTGTCTTTTTCTCCACGCGAATCTTTGGTTCCTCAACAGATGCTCCCTTCTGCAACAATGCGAGGAAATGTCCCTCTCCCTGCATCTTGTGAGGGAAAATGCGGACAGTTTTGGAAAATTCCTCAGATTTTGAATCTGTAAGTTCTGGCATTCCTGGAGTAAATCCTTCGTATGGAGTCATTTCCAAAATCTGAAATTCTGGATACGTTGAAAGAAGGTGTTCAATCATTCCTTCATTCTCACGTCCGTCAAATGTACAGGTTGAATAGAGCATCTGACCGCCTGGCTTCAACATTCTGGCTGCCTGAAGAATAATATTTTTCTGAAGATTACAGAAAAACTCTGGACCATGCTCTTCCCATGCCTTTACCATCTTTTTATCTTTGCGGAACATTCCCTCTCCAGAACAAGGTGCATCGATTAAGATTTTATCGAAATATTCTGGGAAATAATTTTCCAATTTTCCTGGTTCTTCACTGAGCACCAGTACATTTCCAATTCCAAAGACTTCAATATTCTTCAAAAGTCCTTTTGCTCTAGAGTTACTGATATCATTTGCAATCAGTACGCCTTCGCCTTGAAGCTTCGCACCAAGTTCTGTTGCTTTTCCTCCTGGTGCAGCACACACATCCAGCACTTTATCTCCCGGTTCGATTGGCAAACGGTTGGCTGGTGTCATAGCACTTGGCTCCTGCAAATAATAGAGTCCCGCAAAATAATAGGGATGTTTGGATGGAACAACGCTGTCTCCATCGTAATAATATCCGTTCTCAATCCATGGGATTGGGCGAATCTCAAATGGACAGATTTTTTCAAATTCTTCCGGTGAGATTTTTCCTGTGTTCACACGAAGCCCATAGTAACGAGGTTCTTCGTAACAGGCAATGTATTCATCAAATTCTTCGTTCAGAAGTTCTTTCATTTTATTTTCAAATTGTTCTGGCAGTTTCACGTAAGTATCCTCCCAAATTGTTTTATCAATATTTTTACGTACTTCACTTTAGTATAACATATTCCATCAAACATCTCCACCCCGACTTGTGAATGCATACTTTAATTTCTTCGTTTCCAATATTTTCAGCAGATAATATGGATTCAAGCTTATCTCACTTCCGTTTTGATACGTATAGATTCCCACATGCAAATGCACTTGAAATTTCCCGGTAGTTCCTTCTGGACCATACCCAGAATCTCCCATATATCCCAGAAGTTCCCCCGCGGTTACACGGTCTCCTTCCCGAAGATTTGCATAAGAATCCAAATGTGCATAGTAGTAATATGTACCACTTTCTGCGGTGATTCCAATGCGATACCCTCCTTTTTCCAGCCATCCAAGATTTGTAATTACTCCATCTGTCATGCTCAGGACCGGATAAATGCCACGCACATTTTTCGAGGCCATCACATCAACACCCTCATGACCACGTGTGCCACCATACGTCCGTTCATACATCCAGGAATTTTCAAAAGCTGTTTTTAACGTGTTTTCTTTTGTAGATTCTGGAACCGGAAAATATCGCAGTTCCTGCTGAATTTTACAAAGTAAGTTTTGACAATTTATGGTGAGTTCTTCTTGATGCTCCATCATCTCTGGTGCTCCAAAATCCTTTCGGAACTCCTCGTCAGTAATCTGCAATGTCTGATACCTCCAATACATACTATGTTCCTGCAAATGCTTGGTATCCTGTACACAGAATATTACAAGAACCAGCAGCCAGACTAATTTTTTCAATACATGTTTTTGCTTCATTTCTTCACACGTTTTCTTTTACTATATGCAAAAAGACTGAACCCCTATTCAAGGATTCAGTCTTTGAAAGTTCTGTATAAATTTGCTCTTATTTGCACTTAGCAAGAATGTTCAGAAGGTAGTCCCAAGTACGCTGTGTAGATGCAATATCCAATTTTTCATTGAATGAGTGTACACCAAACATTTCTGGTCCAAAGGATACGATGTCAAGATCTGGTTTCTTGGACATAAAGTATCCACATTCTAATCCTGCATGCATAGAAATAACTTCTGGTGTCTTTCCATACATTTCTTCAAATGTGCTGATCATAATATCGCGAAGTGGAGAAACTTCAGAGTACTTCCATGCTGGATATTCTCCGATTACTTCTTCGTAAGCACCTACAAGTTCTCCTAAGCATTTCAGACGCTCTGCAATTTCCCATTTCTTTGTTTCCATTGCGCTTCGAATCTGATATTTTGCTACTACTTCTTTGTCTGTTGTTTCAATCACACCAAGGTTCAAAGAAGATTCTAATGCACCTTCTAATACACGGCTATATTCCTGTACACCCTGAAGTGCAACTACGATGTAAGCGATTACGTCTGTTGTGCTTTTCTTTGTTAATGCACAAGCTTCTGTTTCACCTTCATCTTTTAATTCTACAAAAAGTCCTGGTTCAGAAGAACCGAATTCTTCTTTCCATGTTTCATCTAATCTTGCTACAACAGCTTTCGCTTTGTCAGCATCTTTTACAATGAACTCTGCAACACTTTCTAATGTGATTACGTTCATCTTAGATCCACCATTAACAGCAATGATAGAAAGTTCTGTTTCTCTCTGAATGTTGTTCAGGAGACGTCCGATTAACTTGTTCGCATTTCCACGTTCCTGCTGGATTACCTGTCCAGAATGTCCGCCGCGGAGTCCGCCAACTTTTACAGTAAGTTTTGTTCCAGATACCTGTTCTCTCTGCACTGGAATATGTGTTGCATAGTTGATTCCACCTGCACAGCCAGCTGTAAGGATTCCTTCATCTTCAGAGTCCATGTTCAATAATTTTTTACCTTTGAACTCAGACATATCAAGTCCAATTGCTCCACCCATACCAGTTTCTTCATCAACTGTGAAAATCACTTCCAATGGTGGGTGTGGAATCTCATCGCTTTCCAAAATTGCCATTGCCATTGCGACTGCAATTCCGTTATCTCCCCCAAGTGATGTTTCTTTTGCTTTCACAAAGCCATCTTCGATATAGAGCTGCAATCCGTCTGTTTTAAAGTTGTGTGTAGATCCTGGTACCTTTTCACATACCATATCCATGTGTCCCTGAAGAATTACTGGTTCGGATGTTTCATATCCAGCAGTTCCAGGTTTCTTAATAATAACATTCTTCACTTCGTCACGATGTACGTCCAGGCCTCTTTCCTTTGCCCAGTTGTAACAGTAATCGCTGATGCGATCCATGTCGAATGTTTCGCGTGGGATTTTATTTAACTCCTCGAAGTTTTCCCACACTCTTTTTGGTTCAAGATTTTCTAATACTGCCATTTATATACCCTCACTTTGACATAAATTTCTATCATCATTATGGAGCAAAACGTATAAAAAAGCAACCAAAATAATACAATTAAATAAAGAATTTTCTGAAAAAATTAGAATCTATGAAACAAAAAGCTGTTATTTTTTTGACAATTACGTTTTTTCTTCTATTATTATGCTTTCCGAAACAAGTATTCCAAGGCGCAAGCTCCGGGCTTTTGCTCTGGTTTCATACGATGCTTCCAACACTTCTGCCATTTTTCATTACGACAAATTTCTTAATGGAAACTTCTGCTTTGGAGTGGTTATGCCGGATTATTCATCCTATATGTTCCAGAATTTTTCATGTTTCCAAAGAAGGATCTTTTGCAGTTTTTTCTGGTTTCCTCTGCGGATACCCTATGGGAAGCAAAATCACAGCCACACTTGTTAAGCAGCAAAAAATCTCACTCGCAGAGGGGAATTACTTATTATCTTTTTGTAATAATACCAGTCCTATGTTCTTGATCAGTTTTGTATTATTTCAGTGTCTAGATGCAACGTACAATCCATATCCTTGCTTTTGCATCTGCATCCTTGCACCAATTTTGTGCAGTCAACTATTTTACTACTGCTACTATAAAAAACGAATCCGTGAATCAAATCGGTCAGTTTTTTCGAAATCCATATCCTATTCGACACAACTATCGTTTTCTGGGAATCTCATAGACTCTTGTATCATGAATAGTTTTGAAGCAATCACGAAAATTGGTGGTTATATGATGCTTTTTTCAATCCTTCGTGAGTTATCTTTGATGATTTTCAAAGAGCATTCCTGGTTCCATTATATTTTGATTGTATCACTGGAATTAACAAACGGAATCTCTGGAATCAGTCAATCTGATTTACCAATGAATCTCGCGTTGCTTCTCTGCCTTTCTCATGCTGCATTTGGTGGGTGGTGCGCTGTGGCACAGACCGCATCTATGATTCAGGGCAGCAGGCTTCGATTATTTCCTTACATAATAGAAAAGCTGGTCACCGCTTTGGTCACCAGCCTATTGATATCTCTTTATCTTTACTTTTTGTAATTACATTAAATCATCTTCATCAAGGAAGTAGTCATCTTCTACAACTGGTTCCTCTGGTACTTGCTGTGTACCATATTCTGCTTCTAAACCTGCTGCTGACTGTTCTGGAATTTCTAATTCAGAACGATTGTTACGAACCATGTCATAGCACTCCTGTAATGAATTTACAAGACCATCATACTTTGTTGTATAGCTGTCTAATGTATGTCCGATAATGCTTTCTGCATTAGACAAAAGGTCATCTGTGTACTGCATTGCACCAATACGGATGTCGTTCGCATCTCTTGTTGCATTATCAAGAATCTGCTGTGCCTGCTCTGTGGCAGCAGTTACGATTGCATTCGCCTGTGCATATGCCTGCTGCATGATCTCGTGTTCACTTACTAATTCATTGGTATGAATCTGCGCTTCCTCAATCATGTTATCTGCTTTTGCCTGTGCATCTGCAAGGATTGCATCTTTATTTGCAATAATCTTCTGATAACGCTTGATTTCATCTGGAGTCTTCATACGAAGCTCACGTAAAAGTTCATCCATCTGATCCTTATTTACAATAATCTTGGATGTTGACAATGGCTGAAACTTGCAACTGTCAATATATTCTTCAATTTCTTCAATAATCTGCTCAATACGGCTACTCATTATCTACACTCTCCTTTTTATCATCTTGTCGCGAATCTTCTCCACGACACTCTCAGGTACAAACTGAGTTACATCCCCTCCGAAAGCTGCCACTTCCTTCACTGTGCTGGAACTTAAGTATGAATATTCCAAACTGGTGGTCAAGAAGATGGTCTCCACATTCTCATCCAGCTTATGATTCATCTGAGACATCTGAAGTTCATACTCAAAGTC
The DNA here is from genome assembly GCA_964591105.1 of uncultured Lachnospiraceae bacterium. GTDB lineage: Bacteria > Bacillota > Clostridia > Lachnospirales > Lachnospiraceae > CAZPZR01. Next base: position 22,487 of record CAZPZR010000008.1, read on the forward strand.
CGTAATGGCACGGAGACCACGTACAACTGCACGTGCACCTGTCTGCTTGGCAAAATCTACCAGCAAGCCGGCAAATGGCATAATTGTAACATTCTCCATGTCTTTCGTCACTTCCTCTAACATTCTAACACGTTCTTCTACGGAAAACAACGGGCTTTTTGCGTTATTATTCAATACGCCGACAATTAATTCATCTACGAGTCCCGCAGATCTTTTGATAATATCTAAATGTCCCAGAGTTACTGGGTCAAAGCTTCCTGGGTAAATTGCTTTTAACATATTTCTTTCCTTCCTGCTATCTCTACAAATACATGCTTGTTTGTTTTATATTCTTTTTCTTTGATCAGTAAAAAGCCGAAATCTTCCAGATAATCAAACTTTGTCTCCTTGGATGCTTCCACGATTACGACGCAATCTTCAGAAAGAAGGGATGACTCTGCCAAGTACTCCAGCACCATCTTCTCCCATCCCTGGTCGTATGGAGGATCCATGAAAATATAGTCAAACTTAATCTCGCCTTCCAACTTGCGAAGCGCAGTCATCACATCTCCGGTCATTGTTCTGGCCTTCTGAGATAAATTCGTAAACTTCAGATTGTCCTTGATGCAAACCATTGCTTTCGGGTTCTTTTCGACAAAAACAGCCTCACGCGCACCACGGCTTAATGCCTCGATTCCGATTCCGCCACTGCCGGCGAACAAATCCAAAAAGTTACAATCATATATATAAGGATTGATCATGTTGAACAACGTCTCCTTGATACGATCCGTTGTTGGTCTAGTTTCAATCCCGTCTAAAGTCTTAAGCTGAAGGCGTTTCGCCGTTCCACCAATTACTCGCATAAACTCTCCCCTAACATAAATATACTTTTGTAATATTATAAATTTGCAGGTAAAGAAAGTCAATTGGGGACACCACATTTTTCAAAAAGGTACAGGGCAAAACGCAAAATAGGACGTAGCCTTTTTGAAAAAGGCTACGTCCTATTTTGCGTTATTTCCCAGACATCTGCTTTTCCTGCTGCTCGATCATTTTCTTGACCATATACCCGCCTACAGAACCATTCTGTCTGGATGTTAAGTCTCCGTTGTATCCATCTGTTAATGGAACTCCCAGTTCGTTTGCAACCTCATATTTGAATTTGTCTAATGCACCTTTTGCTTCTGGTACCGCTGCTTTGTTTGATGAACGATTTGCCATAATAGTTCTCCTCCTTTTTGTAACTTTGTAACGTTTTTTCTTTGTTGTTACGCTGTTAGTATATGAAGGATTTAGATTATTACACTGGAAGTTTTTTCATACTCTGGTCGCTGTTCCATCCATTCGCTCTGCTGAAGCATTTCGTCTGCCGCTTCGTTCGCCATCTGAAGAATTTTTGCATCTTGGAATACATCGCCCAGGCGGAAATTCAGCAATCCGCTTTGTCGAATTCCAAATAAATCTCCAGGTCCACGCAATCTTAGATCTTCACTGGCAATTTTAAAGCCATCATTTGTATGATTCAAAATATCTAAACGTTCTTTTGTTTCTTTTGATTTCGAAGCACTCATAAAAATGCAATACGACTGGTGTTTACCTCGTCCAACACGTCCGCGAAGCTGATGGAGCTGCGCAAGACCAAATCGTTCTGCATTTTCAATCATGATCACGCTGGCATTTGGTACGTCAATTCCTACTTCAATAACCGTCGTTGAAACTAAGATTTGAATTTCATTTTTTGCAAATTGTTCCATAATCTCGTCTTTTTGCGCCTGCTTCATTTTTCCATGCAGATAGGACACTACAATCTCTGGTCCCATTACTTCCTGAAGTTCCTTTGCATAATCCAGAACATTTTCTGCTTCCATCGCTTCGCTTTCCTCTACCATCGGGCAAATGACGTAACACTGTCTTCCTTCTGCAATCTGCTTCTTCATAAATCCATACGCAGTTGGACGATAACCAGTATCAACCACACAATTCTTAATCGGAAGACGGTTCGCCGGCAATTCATCAATGACTGAAATATCCAAATCGCCGTATAAGATAATTGCCAGTGTACGCGGAATCGGTGTCGCACTCATGACAAGCACATGTGGTTCTCCACCTTTCTGCGCAAATGTTTCTCGCTGCTTCACTCCAAAACGATGCTGTTCATCTGTCACGACAAGCGCCAGATTATCATAGAACACACGATCTTGAATCAATGCATGTGTTCCTATAATAATTTTTGCAAGTCCACACTCAATACGATCATAAACGCGACGTTTTTCTTTTGCCGTCATTGAACCGGTAAGAAGCACCACTTTGATTGGAATTTGATATTCTTCGAACATTTTCGTAATATTATCGTAATGCTGTCTCGCAAGCACTTCCGTTGGCGCCATTAATGCCCCTTGACATCCATGGTAAGCCACATTCATAAGCGCAAGGATTGCAACAATCGTCTTACCTGAACCTACATCTCCCTGTACAAGTCTTGACATGACCGTATCGGAAGCCATATTTTCCGCAATCTCATTCCAGACTTTTTTCTGCGCATTTGTTAGTTCGTATGGGAGCTTCTCAATAAATGCATCGATCTCTGGACGTTTCTCAATTACATATTCGTTTCTCAACTTTTCGTTCGAATTTTTTAATTTTCGAAGCGACAAGATAAATTCCAGGAATTCTTCAAACACCAATCGTTCTCTCGCATGATAAAAAACTTCCTTATCTTCTGGAAAATGAATCCCGCGAATCGCATAGTTGTATTCTGCAAGTCCATAGTGAAGCCGCAATGATTCAGGGATTCGTTCCTTCGTCAAGTCCAACTGTTCCAACGCCTGTTTCATTGCCTTCATCACGCTATTATTAGAAAGACCAGCTGTCAGACTATAAATCGGCTGTAATGTATGCAACTTTTCTTTGTATTTTTCGGGTGGATAAAATATTTCTGGATGTTCCATGACGATTCCATTTTTTCGTTTGGTAATTTTTCCGCGCAAAGTAACAATACCGCCATTCGCAAATGTATTTTTTAAAAATGGCATGCGAAACCAAACAACTCGAAGCGTCCCCGTCAAATCTTTTACATGCATCGTAGTGACTTGAAGATTCTTTGTACCCGTTACTTGTACACATCCGAAAATGGTTCCGGTCACCGTCATAACTTTCCCTTCTTCTACTTCACTGATAGGAACAGGCTCTTCGTATACATCGTATCCGTGCGGATAATAACGAATCAGATCTCCTACGGTTTCTACTCCTAGTTTGGCAAATAATTTTTCCGTCTTTTCACCGATTCCTTTTAGTTGAGTTATTTTTGTAGCTTCAATCATATTCTTTTCCTCAAGATCATTTTTAATTCTTATAAAAAAAGAGGAGCGCATCACTTGCGTTCCCCTTTATCTTTTACCTATAATCTCTTCGTTATCCAAAGATATCTCTTACTCTACTGCAAGAACATAGTAATAAATTGGCTGTCCTCCAAAGTGAGCATCAATGTCAATATCTGGATATAATTCTTCGATTTCTGCAACAAAACGCTCTGCATCTTCTTCGTTTACATCTTCTCCATAGTAGAGACTGATTAACTCGGAATCTTCATCTACTAAAATTTCAAGCATTTCTTTTGTAGTTGCTTCAATTTCTTTTCCAACAGCAACAATTCCGCTGTCACCAATACCCATGATATCGCCTTCATGAATTTCTTTATCATCGATACGTGTATCACGAACCGCATAAGTAATCTGTCCTGTTTTTACAGTCTTGATTGCTTCTAACATCGCTTCTTCATTCGCTTTTGCATCTGCATCTGCCATGAAGTTGATGATTGCAGTAATTCCCTGTGGTACTGTCTTTGTAGGAATTACAACGATTTCTTTATCTTCTACTAAAGCTTTTGCCTGGTTTGCTGCAAGCACAATGTTCTTATTGTTTGGAAGAATAAATACAGTATCTGCATGCACCTTATCGATAGCATTCAACATATCTTCTGTACTTGGGTTCATTGTCTGACCACCTTCGATGATATAGTCAGCTCCAAGTTCCTTAAAGATTTCATTCAAACCTTCTCCAATAGAAACTGTAATGAATCCCATTGCTTTTCTAGGTTCTGCTTTTTTCGCTTCTTCCTGCTGCTTTGCAAGATTTTCAGCATCACGGATTAATTTTTCCTGATGTTCTTCGCGCATATTGTCAATCTTCATACGTGATAACTGACCAAATGTAAGCGCGCGCTGAATTGCAAGACCTGGATCGTTCGTATGAACGTGAATCTTCACAACATCTTCGTCAGCAACACATACAATAGAATCACCAATAGATTCCAAATATGCTTTGAATTCTACTTCGTCTTTTTCTGTAAATTCTTTTTCAGTTAAGATAATGAATTCTGTACAATATCCAAACTTAATATCTGCAGTTGCTTCTGCTGAGATTTTTGTAACGTTCGCACCTGCACTTGGAGCGATTGCACTGTAATCAACTTCTTTTCCAAGGAACGCATCCTGTGCTCCTCTTAAAACTTCCAGAAGTCCCTGTCCACCGGAGTCAACAACTCCCGCTTCTTTTAATACTGGAAGCATGTCTGGTGTCTTTGCAAGTACTGCTTCTGCATGATCTACAACTGCAGCAATGAATACTTCCAGATCATCTGTTTCCTGTGCCATCTCCGCCGCTTTTTCTGCGATTCCGCTTGCAACGGTAAGAATTGTACCTTCCTTTGGCTTCATAACAGCTTTGTATGCTGTTTCGCGTGCTCTGGCACAAGCTGCTGCAAGACTTAATACATCAATTTCTTTCTCATCACGGATGGATTTTGTAAATCCACGAAGGAGCTGAGAAAGGATTACACCTGAGTTTCCTCGTGCTCCACGAAGAGAACCAGATGAAATTGCTTTTGCAAGATCAGCCATTGATGGATTCTCAAGAGCTGCAACTTCCTTTGCCGCTGCCATAATTGTCAGAGACATATTTGTTCCAGTATCACCATCTGGAACTGGAAAGACGTTAAGCTCATTAATAAACTCTTTTTTTGCTTCAATATTCTGTGCCCCTGCTAAGAACATCTTAGCAAGCATATCCACATTCATAGATTTCGTAGCCACTTCGTATTTTCCTCCTTAGATTAATCAATGACTCTGACGCCCTCGATGAAAATATTAATCTTATCTACCGGCATACCGGAGAATTCTTCTACTTTATATTTTACATTGCTGATTAAGTTTTCTGTTACTGCAGAAATACTTACGCCATATGCAACAATAATATGAAAATCAATTGTTACATGATTATCATCTGAAATATTTACCTGAATTCCTCTTGTAAGGCTTTCTCTTTTCAAAAGATGAACAAGACCATCTTTCACATTAACAGCTGCCATCCCTACAATACCAAAACATTCTACTGCCACTGTACCGGCATATTTTGCGATAACTTCAGGATCAATTGTAATAATACCGAGATCTGTACTGATACAACCCTTCATATTGCAAACCTCCAATTCTTCTATTTAAAACCTTTAAACTCTGCTATTCGCATGCTTAACAAAGATATTATACTCTGTTTCTGGTTCTTTTACAATAAAAAACCCAGATTCCAAAGCGAAATCTGAGTTTTTAACCAACATTACGTTTCAAAAAATTAAGCACGTTCAACTTTTCCTGATTTTAAACAAGAAGTACAAACATACATTTTCTTTGTAGCTCCGCCTTCTGTTTTCACACGAACTGATTTAACGTTTGATTTCCACATCTTTGGTGTTTTTCTATTAGAGTGACTTACGTTATTTCCAAAGTGAGCACCCTTTTCACAAATAGCACATTTAGCCATGACTGCACCTCCTAACGCTCATAATAAGTCCACTAGGGACTCGCAACACAAGTTATAATAGCAGAACATTTCTGAAAATGCAAGTATTATTTTACATTTTCTATTAATTTCTGTCATTTTCTATTTTTCGCTAACAGCAAAACAGGTTGTAACCCGCTAAAATACAGAGAATTACGCACAATACCTCGACAAAAGTATTTGGAAGAATCATTGCCAAAATGATACCAACTGCAACCCAGAACAACGCAAATCCTACCACACGTCTCATGTTTATCTGCTCCATTGTTCTCTTTACCACTAGTATATGTGCAAACAGAGAAAACATTCAAACGAGAAGTTATTCATCTTCTCCATCTAAAATATCCATCACATCTTCTTCTGTCATCTTTGTATCGTTTTTATTTGTAAACTTGTCAACAACATCTGGAATCATGTCCAGAATCTTTGTCATAGTATCTTGATTCTTGATGTTTACCAGTTTCGTTTTTCCATTCTGAATGACGAGCACAGCACTTGGTGTCATCTTTCCACCGATTCCTCCTGCGCCCTTTTCTTTCTTATCTCCCTGAAAAGCACCAGCTCCAACACCGAAAGAAACGTCTATCAATGGCAAAATAATAGTATCGCCAATATGAATTGCATCTCCTACTACCGTTTTAGAGGATACAACTCCGTTCATCCCGCTAAATAGTGCATCTACTGTTCCTTTTAAATTTTCTGCCATATTCTGTTCCTCCTTCTATTTATAATTCGAACTCCCTCACATCTTGATAAGTAACTCGCACTGCTTTTGACAATACAGTACGAATTGCACATCCCGCAAGATAAGAAAGTCGAATCTTTCCTTTCAGATCAATGGTTCCTTTAAATACAGGTTTCTCAAATTCTGGTTCCACATACAGGTCATCTCCTAAAAATGGATAAATCACCGCAAGAACTGCTAATACTTGCCCCGTTGTACACGGATCTTCAAATCCAAAACGAACACGAAGTTTTAATTTCTTTGGTTTCCATTTTTTCAAAAGAATCAACAACTCTTTTTTTAACTTTCCGAAAGCTTTCTTATGAATTTCGTCCTTAAGAAATGTTTCTAACTTCTCTTTCTTACCTTGAAGTTCCTTCCATTTCTCGTTCCAGCTTTTGAATCGCTGCTTGAGCTGTTCCCAACGTTGATGAATCCTTTCAGGTAAAGTCTTCTTCGTTGGTTCTTTTTTTGTAGATTCTTTTTTCGTGGATTCTTTTTTCACAGTCGAAGTAGGAGTTTTTTTCTCCGGTCCTTTCAATTGCTGTGACACTGGTGGCACTTGTGTCTGCGTCTTTGGGACCGGTTCTTCCACTTTCTTTGATTGTCTGGAATCAGAAACTGTTTTTTTAGGTTTCTCTTTCGTCCTTTCTCTCGTTTGCTTTTTCCCAAGCCATTTCCATGCAATTCGAATCCGACGCTTTAAGCTTTGATCCGAATACAGGACATCTCCACGAACCAAATGTAAAAACCACGTAACTTTCGCTTTAACCTTTAAACTTTCAACCTGTCCATCACATCTCACTGCAATTTCATAACGTACAGGTACAAATAAAACAATGCAGAGAACCAATACCAGTATTCCCAATATTGCAGCTATTATAATTCCTAAAATTTTTAAGATCAAGAATAATATATGTAGCATCTTAGCCATCCTGTTCTTTTTCTAAAATATAGGAACGAATATCTATCCGTCCTGTCTCATTATACACTTTTTGTGTCAAGTCTTCTACAAATTCCAATGCTTCTCCGTAATCTTTTACAATCCCAACAATAAAAATATTCTTTTTCGGAAATAATGGTTGGAGCAAAAGCATGCTGCTATAGATTTCCAGGTGATTGTTCGGATTAACTGCAAGTGTGATCAACTGCAGATTTCTCTGTAGCTTTCCCATTTGCAGTTTTTTAATGATTTTCTCTTTGTTCTTCTGCAAACCTTCACTCACATAGAGATTGCGATAAAATTTCATAACACTTGTCCTTCTTAATAATATGCATCAAATACCTGCTTTGCAATATTAACTGCTTTTGCAGATCCATCCGCTTCTTCAATGACAACACTGATTGCAAGGTCTGGATTCTCCACATTGGACATCCCGATAAACCAGGAATGATCTTTGTTCTTGTCAGAACTATACTCTGCTGTTCCCGTTTTACCTGCCGCAGTATATCCACTTCCACTTAGTACAGAAGCTGTACCATATTCTGCAACACTTGTCATATAGTCTTTCAACTGTGATGCTTCTGCGGAAGTCATCAGTTCTTTATATTCTTCCGGCTTATTAGAATCGATGATTGTTCCTGTATAATTGGTAACAGAATCAATCAGATACGGTTTCATCAGAACACCGTCATTTGCAATTGCACTGGCAATCAATGCCATATGATAAGGTGTAACTTGTGTCTGTCCTTGTCCCATTGCTGTCATCATTTTTGCCGCACTGCCATCATTTTTGCTTAACGCAAAACTACTTTTACTGCAGGATAAATCACAAGGAAGTTTTGAATCAAACAACATTTTTTTTGCTGTATCCTGGAATTTTTCAACATTCAACTGTAATCCAATATTACAGAATGAAGAGTTACATGAATACGCAAGGCTGTCACGAAGATCAAGTTCACCGTGTACCTTTCCTCCATAGCAATGAATTGTTGTTCCAGCTTCCGTAATTTCTCCATTACACTGGTAATTATAAGAATTATAACCGCTATTCTCGCGCATATACTCCAAAAGCGTCACAACTTTAAACGTAGACCCTGGTGCATACTTTCCCTGTGTTGCACGATTAAGCAGAACACTTTCATCGCCGCTATTCAAGCTTTCCCAGTTATCTGCAACTGTATTTGGATCAAAATCTGGTTTGGAAACCATCGCAAGGATTTTTCCCGTATCTGGTTCAATGACAACAACCGCACCTTTAGAACTACCGAGAGCGTCATAAGCCGCCTGCTGAAGATCAACGTCCAAAGTAGTAACTACATTATCGCCAATATTTTTCTTATCCTGAAATTCCTTCTGCAATTTCTCTAAGAAAAATGCATTCGAAGTCAAAAGTTCAAAGTTTCCTACGGATTCTAGTCCAGATTTCCCATTCGTAGTATATCCAACCACATGAGCAAACATTTTCCCATAAGGATACTCACGGGTTTCTGTGCCATCTTCCGCCACGGATGTCTCAGCAAGAATCTTCCCAGTTCGATCCAGAATCTTACCTCTTACCACACGGTCTGCATAAGAATCCTGTCTCGCGTTGTAAGGACTTCGAATGACTTCTCGGCTTCTTTCTACATTAAAATAAGCAATATAACCCATCATCACCAAGAAGATGGCAACAAACACATACGTTACCCTAGCGAACTCTTTGTTGCGGGCGCGCTTTCTTTTGGCGCGCTTCCTGTCCTGTCGGTCTGCTTCTCTGCGGTCTTTCTTGGACATTTCGCGCTTTTCCTGCGTACGCTTTCTTCTCTTGTCTGCTTCTCTCTGCTCGTAACCGTTCCTTCTTCTTTCTTTCAATCGTTTCTTCCTCGTCTTCCCTTAATATATATAATCCCTGAATAATCCCAAACATGATCAGTGTACTAAGTAGAGAACTTCCACCATAACTTACGAGCGGAAGTGTAACTCCCGTAGATGGGATGAACTTTGTAACACCACCAATATTTAAAAACACCTGAAAAATATAACAAGTTCCAAGTCCTAACGCTACTAATTTATAAAACATATTGTGGAGCTGCATCGCAATATTTAAAAACATGACATAACAGCTCACGCAAATTAAAATCATACATAATGCAAATATCAATCCTAACTCTTCCGAAATTGCCGAAAAGATAAAGTCCGACTCTGCGACTGGAATCGTATCTGGTTTCCCCTGGAACAAGCCCATTCCAAACCAACTTCCAGTTCCAATTGCAAACAACGACTGAGCAACTTGATATCCGCCGGAATCATATGCTGCAAATGGATCTTTCCATGCTAATACTCTAACACGAATATGGTTAAAAAGTTTATATGCAACTACAGACGCTGCACTTCCTGCACCAAGCCCCGCAAATACATACAAAATCTGATGTGTCGCAACATAGAGCATAACCAGATACACAACAAAAATAATCAGCGCTGCTCCAAGGTCTTTTGACACAACAAGAATTAACACGTGAAATGCCGCCAATGCTGTTGTAATAACAATATCACGAAATTCCATAGATTTCTTAAAGCTAGAAGCCACAAAAAATACAAATACGATTTTCACAAGTTCTGATGGCTGAACATTGATACCTGCAATTTCAAATCCAAGCATTGCTCCGTAGGAAACACGGCCAACAACAACAACTGCTGCAAGTGAGACAATACCTACAACTGCATATAACTTTCTCCACTCAGATAGAAAGCGAAATTTTCGAATCATGACAGGCACCACAAAACTAATAGAAATCGCGGCAGCAGCTATCATAAACTGTTTTACAGCACTTGCATAATCAAGTCTAGTTAGCATAATCATGCCGATTGCAAGCAGCATACACATGTTATTTAAAACAAGACGTGACACTTTCGGATAGATTAGTCTATAAAATATAAGAGTAGTTCCAAAAAGTACCACTTGCATACCATAGAAAATCAACATCTTAATATCTTCTGTTTCCAAGTACATCACTAAGAATGCAACCAAATGAATCAAAAACATCAATACATTTTGATTCTTCAGCATACTTTCTTTCTTATCTGGATCCTGATATCCGAATATGCTAAAACAATTAAACGTGTACATCGTGATCATTATGATCATCAGATATTTTGATAATTCAACGATGATATTTACCAATTTTTCACCTACTTTACTCCTCGTTTAAAATGCCCACGGGTATAGTCCATATCAGGCACTTCTACTTTTTCTCCGTTTACAAACTTGCGTCGATACCACCCAAGAATTTGTTTCATTTCTTCCGCCGACTCTAACGTAAAATCCAGTCGAAGTCCAAGCGGATTCAATGTTCGAATCTCCTCTTCCTGAGAAAGCAACATAAACGGAGCCGAATTATACATAACATTATAACAGTATTTGCAAAAGTTTTTAACCGCAAATTTTTTCTGGTAACGATCCGTCAGATACAACAAACCATCTTTCCCAGCACACTGACTGGTGTTTTTGCGAACACATCCAGCACTAAACATTACTGGCTGGTATCCATAGACAATTAATTCTGCATTTTCAAGTCCTAATGTTTTCAACTCTTTATAATGAAGTTCAACTGGCGCTGTATAATGCATCAAGTCTGTATTTGCTAAAAATTCTTTGCTGTACTTATTAAACATGTATACGTTGTAGTCAGAAATCATCTCACCATCATATGCATGACGTTTCAACCAAAGATAACTCTCCCAGTTACGAATCAAGACACCATCATAAGCTACAAACTCTTCATAAAGTTTTTCGAACTTCACAATAGTCTTCTCACGGAAAATGTATGGCATTGCAACATAAACCTTACAGTTCTGACGTCTTGTACCGACTATACTTTTTACTGTCTCATCAAATGCAATATTACTGTCTACATATATTTTACCAACAGACTCATCCGCAAGTGCTGTTTGTAACTGCTCACATTCTGCTACAGAAACTGTCAATAATTTGTTTCTTTCTATCGCCTGATTCGTAGCTTCTTCCTTTGAAATCTCCAAGGACTTCTCGCTGTTTCTCCGATACATATGTAAAATTGCTTCTTCTAAGCGGGCAATCCCCTCACGTCTCAGCTCATTCAATGCCTGCATTGGCAAAAATACGTTTCCTTCAATCTCAACTTTCAAATTCTCAAATGTAAATTGTGTATTTCCAGTTTTACGCATCTGTTTTGCAACTCTCTCAGCATCCAGTGGTTGCTTCAATGCACTTTGAACAATCTCACCTTCTGCTTCGACACAATGGTTCTTATATTTTAACGATATTCTCGCACATTTTCCTTCAAAAAGTATTAAAGTTCCATTGATTTTTTCTTGAATTTTATATTCTGGAATTACTTTGGTTTCTTCAGAAGATTCTGGACGTTTTAAGGAAATCATATTTTTTCCATTATGTTGCTTATAATAGCCTTCACAGTATCCTCTTCTTCGATAAATCCCTTGTAATGTTCTCATATCTTCTTTGGATACCGTGAACTTTTTGCGTCCATAATTCAAGTACAAATCTACATATTTTCGGTACATGGATACAACTGTATACACATATTCTGGTTGCTTCATGCGACCTTCAATTTTAAATGAATCAATGCCCGCCTCCACAAGATCCGGAATCATCTCGATTGTACACATATCCTTTAAGCTCAAAATATCCTGCGGCTGTCCTTTTCCAATACTATACGGCAAACGACATGGCTGTGCGCACTGTCCACGATTTCCACTTCTTCCACCAATCATACTGCTTAGCAAACACTGTCCAGAATAACAATAGCAAATCGCACCATGTACGAAGCATTCAATCTCAAGGCCTGTTTCCTGCTTCATCTTTCGAATTTCTTCCAGACTCAATTCTCTTGCCGGAACAACACGCTCTGCCCCTTTTTCTTTAAAAAATGTAGCCCCTGCTTCATTAGTCACTGTCATCTGTGTACTCACATGAATTGGTAAATCTGGAAAATGTTGCTTCACATAATCAAAAACACCAACATCCTGAACAATTACTGCATCCAACCCCTGCTTATAATATGGAAGCAGATAATCATACAACTCTTCGATTTCTCCATCTTTCAATAATGTATTCACGGTCATATAGATTTTTCGATTATGTAAATGTACATAATCGATTGCTTCCAGCATCTGCTCCTCTGATAAGTTATCTGCATAAGCTCTTGCACCGAATCGACTTCCTCCAAGATAAACAGCATCTGCCCCTGCACAAATTGCCGCTTTTAGACTGTCATAGGATCCCGCTGGTGCAAGAATCTCAACTTTATTTCCATTCATATATTCTATCCTTTAAAAAAGGCTGTCAAACTGACAGCCCGTAATCTACTTATTTTGTTACGTTATTTTTTATTTCTGTTTCAAGCTGAACAATTTTCATCTGAAGTTCTTTATTGTCTTCTTTCAACTTATCCATTGCCTTCTCAGCATTCTCTAACTTGATCTGAACAGAAATCAAATCATGTTTTAAATCATACATCTCTTTATCTTTTGATTCGATATCATTCTCCAGAGAACTTCCCTGCTTCTTCGCCTTAAAATAATCATCTGCAATATTCAATGCAAGTAACACGCTTCTTGTCTCTGCACTCTGCTTACGATATCCATCACTACTGCTACATTCATCGAGTTTATGATTTATGTAAGTTGATACTTTCTGAAGGTACTCTTCACTCTCAAATCCACTCAAAGTGAATACTTTTCCTCCAATTAAAACTTCTGTATAATTTTTTGATGATGCCATAAAAGCCTCCTAGTTTTTCATACTATATGTGACATTATAAACTAATCTTTTCGAAAAACCAATACTTTTATTTATTTTCCATAGAAATTCCCAAATGTGCGTATGCCTTTTCAGTAACAACACGCCCTCTTGGGGTTCTTTGAATAAATCCATTCTTCAAAAGATACGGTTCATATACATCTTCAATTGTCCCAGCATCTTCGCCCACGGAAGCTGCCAGAGTGTCCAGACCAACAGGGCCTCCCTGAAACTTGATGATGATCGTTTCCAGTAACTCTCGGTCAATCTGGTCTAATCCTTCTTTGTCTACGTCTAATAAATCCAGTGCATAGTTTGCAACTTCTTCTGTAATATTGCCATCATATTTCACCTGTGCAAAGTCACGCACTCTCTTCAAAAGACGATTGGCAAGTCGAGGCGTTCCTCTTGAACGTCTCGCGAGTGCATACGCACCTTCGTCTTCGATTTTAACATTCAACACCTTTGCCGAACGACAAATGATGGTTTTTAATTCTTCTAACGTATAGTATTCCAATCGATTCACAACTCCAAATCGATCTCGCAGCGGTGCTGTAAGCATTCCCGCACGCGTCGTTGCCCCTACCAGCGTAAATTTTGGAAGATCAAGACGAATAGAACGCGCTGATGCGCCTTTTCCAATCATAATATCAATCGCATAATCCTCCATCGCAGGGTAAAGAACTTCTTCAACTTGTCTGTTCAACCGATGAATCTCATCGACAAAAAGGACATCCCCTTCCTGTAGATTATTTAAAATCGCAGCCATCTCTCCCGGCTTTTCAATCGCCGGACCAGAAGTAATCTTAATATTTACATTCATTTCATTCGCAATAATACCTGCAAGTGTTGTCTTTCCAAGACCTGGTGGTCCATAAAAAAGAACATGATCCAGAGATTCCCCTCGTTCTTTTGCCGCTTCAATATAAATTTTCAATGTTTCCTTGGCTTTTTGCTGCCCTATATAATCACACAGAAGCTGCGGACGCAAATGATTCTCTATCTTTACATCTTCTTCCAGATTTTCTGTCGTAATAATTCTTCTGCTCATTCTATTCACCTATCCTAAAATGCAATAAACTTCAGTGCCTGTTTGAGCACATCGTTGACACTCATCTCCGGAGTGATCTCAACCTTTTTCACGGCTTTCAATGCTTCTGTATTACCATAGCCAAGGGCTACGAGTGCCTGAATTGCTTCGCTTGTCACCTCACGGAAATTATCCGTCGATGCTACGGATGTGTCTGCTGAGGACACTGCATGTTCAAGTGCATCCTCAACATGAAGCTTATCTTTTAATTCAAGAATCAGCTTTTCCGCTGTTTTCTTACCAATTCCAGGTGCTGCTGAAATTGCTTTTACATCATTCGCCATAACTGCAAAACGCAGATCATCTGGTGTAAGCACAGACAAAATCGCCTGTCCGCCCTTAGGACCAATTCCATTGACACCTATCAAAAGTTTAAATACATGTAAATCGTCTCTTGTCAAAAAGCCAAACAACTGCATCGCATCCTCTTTGACATTCAAATATGTGTAAATCTTTACTTCTCTTCCAATCTGCGGAAGACGTCCCATCGCTTGTCCTGACATGAAAATTCCATATCCTACGCCACCCACATCTACCAAGATTCGATCTTCTTCTACTCCTACAAGTTCTCCTCGAATAAACTGTATCATATTTCCTCCTAAAATCGAAGATTCACCAGACGCCGAAGCATCTCATCTCCTGCAATTCCAATCAATAATCCTGTCACAAGTCCAGAAACTAAAAGCACTGGAACATATGTAACAACTGCAAACGTTTCAACTACAAGCATTGCAACAATCAACTGTCCAATGTTATGCGCTACACCGCCCGCCATGCTGACGCCCAGTACACTAAACTTGTTGGTCTTTTTTAAAGTGCCCATCACGCACAGACTCAAGATGCCGCCTGCAAGACTATAGATAATACTAAAATAATTTCCAAAAATAAATCCAGAAAGAAGTACGCGAACCACCGCCAATAAAAAAGCATCCGCAAACTTCATCTTATAAAGTGCAATCACAATAATTAGATTCGCTAATCCCAACTTGACACCCGGAATCCCAAAATTGATTGGAATCAAGGTTTCTACATAACTAAATATCAGCGCAAGTGCGGTAAACACACCAAAATACGCGACTTTGTTCTTCATAATGTCCTCCAAACACTTAGTTTGTCACTGCATCGAATTCACTATCTTCGTTGCTGTCTACTTCTACCACAATCTTATTCGGAAGGCAGATAATGTTCTCGTTGTTCTTAGAAATCGCCTTTTGATTCACACACAGTTTATCCGGGCAGTTCGCTTCTATCATATCTGCTTCTCCATCTTTTATTCTCAAAACGTTCGTCCCACCATTAATCTCTATCTCTTGATCCTCTGAAAGACGATACGTACCTTCCACTTGTCCATCTACCTTAATCGTAATGGTACCGGCTTCTTTTCCGCCCATAAATTCATGCGCAAGGAAAAGAACCGCTGCGATTATTCCAATAACGGCAATTAAAATCACATCATTTTTCTTCCATCTTTTTTGCATATTCTTACCTCTCTGTGTCCCATTCTAACACATTCATATTTCTCTGGCAACCACATGTTCGATTCTGTATCTCGTTTTTTATTGCATATCTATATTTTCATGTTATAATAACATCATAAAACGATGTTGGGGTCAAATGCCCCAACATTGATGCCTACGGATTGTTCCGTGCTTTGCACTCTCACAATCCTGCCACTTATGAGCTAGCTCATGTGGTTTAGACCTTTTGACCCTGGCATCATAAAATTTTATATGTAAATCACGAGGTATTGTATGAAATTCAAACAACTTATAGTGTTGATATCGTCTTTCGCACTTCTTCTTAGCGGATGCAGTTCCTCCTCTCAGGATCGTCTTGAGTACACAGATACTCTCTTTGATACTGTAATCAGTGTTACGTTATATGATGATTCTGAAAAAGAAGTGTTGGAAGGCTGTAGAGATCTTTGTCGCAACTACGACGAACTCTTTGCTAAGAATAATGAAAATAGCGATATTTACAAGATTAATCACGCAAAAGGCGAACCAGTAACCGTTTCAGATGACACAATTGCATTGTTGGAACAAGGCATTTATTACAGTAGCCTGTCCAAAGGTGCTTTTGATATTACGATTGGTTCTATATCAAATATCTGGGACTTCAAGTCCGAAGATCACAATGTTCCAAAAGATTTTGAGATTGATGAAGCAAAATCTCATGTTGATTATGAAAGACTCATCCTTCAAGATGACACTGTTCAACTAACGGATCCCGAATCCATGGTAGATGTAGGTGCTGTTGCAAAAGGTTACATTGCAGACCGACTTAAGGATTATCTTAAGGACGAAGGTGTAGAACACGCTGTAATTAACCTTGGAGGAAATGTGCAGACGATTGGTTCAAAAACAGATGGCACGGATTATAACATCGGAATACAAAAGCCATTTGATGAGTCTGGTGCCCCAATTACATCTGTGAAAATTTCTGATCAATCAATGGTTACAACTGGAATTTATCAAAGATATTTCGAATTGGGTGACAAATTATATCATCATATTCTTGATCCTAACACTGGGTATCCATGTGAAAATAACCTCTACAGTGTTACAATTATTACAGATTCTTCTTTAACTGCAGATGCATTAAGTACGACTTGTTTTTTACTTGGATATGAAGATGGGATGCGTTTGATCAACGAATTAGATGGTGTAGAAGCTGTTTTCATCACTGATGACAACGAATTACATTACTCAGATAACTTTCAAAAATAATTTTTAAATTCTTATTCAAAAAGCGGCCGACTACCAAGGTAATCGACCGCTTCATTTTTCATATTAAGATTAGAGAATAATCTTCTTTGGACATTTTTCTGCACATTTACCACAATTTGTACATTTTTCTGGATCAATGTGAGCGATGTTGTCAACAACTGTTACTGCACCGAATTCACATACGCGTTCGCACATCTTACATCCGATACATCCAACAGAACATACCTGCATAACATCTTTTCCTTTGTCCTTTGAACTACACTGTACTAAGTGCTTCTGTTCGTATGGTACAAGTTCAATCAAATGTTTTGGACATGCAGCTACACACTTACCACATGCTTTACATTCTTCTTTGTCTACAACTGCTACACCATCTACAATGTGAATTGCATCAAATGGACATGCAGCCACACATGTACCTTCACCAAGACATCCATAGTTACAAGCCTTTGGTCCATTATTCTGCATCATGTTTACCATAACACAGTCATGAATTCCATGATATTCATAATCCTGTTTTGCTTTGTCACATGTTCCGTTACATTTTACAAATGCAACTTTTTTCACCTGTGCACCAGCTTCAACACCCATGATTTCTCCAACTTTTGCTGCAACTGGAGCTCCACCAACTGGACATCCACTAATTTCAGCTTCACCTTTTACGATAGCTGCTGCAAGACCAGAACATCCTGCATATCCACAACCACCACAGTTGTTTCCAGGAAGAACACCAATGATCGCTTCTTCTCTTTCATCAACTTCTACTGCAAATTTCTTGCCTGCAATTCCAAGGAACACACCAATGAATAATCCGGTTCCGGCTACGATTGCAGCAGCGACAATAATACCTGTTATACTCATAGTCTACGTCCCTCCTAAATTAATCCTGCAAATCCAAAGAACGCAATTGACATCAATGAAGCTGTAAGCAACACGATTGGAGTTCCCTGGAATGATTCAGGTACATCATTATATTCTGTTTTTTCACGGATACCTGCTAAGATAACGATTGAAATCAGGAATCCGAATGCTGTTGAGAATCCATTCACAACACTTGCTGCAATTGAGTAACCTTTCTGTACGTTAATCAATGCAACACCAAGTACTGCACAGTTTGTTGTGATCAGTGGAAGGTATACACCAAGTGCCTGGTAAAGACCTGGCATAGACTTCTTAAGGAACATTTCTACAAACTGAACAAGACATGCAATTACAAGGATGAAAACGATTGTCTGTAAGTATACTAATTCGCCTCCAAGAATTGCTGGGTTTGCTAAAATAAACTTGTTAATTACCGCTGTAACAAAAGATGCAATTGTAATAACGAATACAACAGCTGCACCCATACCTGCTGCTGTTTCTACTTTCTTAGAAACACCAAGGAATGGACAAATTCCGAGGAACTGGCTGAGTACAACGTTATTTACAAGCGCTGAACCGATTGCAATAAGTATTAATTCTTTCATTTATGTACTCCTCCTATTCTTTCTCATTTCCTGTTGGGAAAACTTTTCCGTTGCATCCACCACAAGATGCACATCCGCCTTCACCACATCCAGCAGATTCTACAACTTTCTTGCCCTTCTTAGCAGCGTTTTTCTTAACCTTGTTCTGAAGTGCAACAAGACAAGAAAGAACGATAAATGCACCAGGTGCAAGAATGAAGATTGTTACTGGAACATAACCAGCCTGACCAGTTGCTGTGTCAGCAAGTGGAATTAACTGATTTCCAAAGAACTGGCCTGCACCGATAAGTTCACGAACAATACCGATAGATGTAAGACCAATTGTAAATCCAAGTCCCATACCAAGTCCGTCGAACATAGATGGAATTACTGGATTCTTTGATGCGTAGCTTTCTGCACGACCAAGAATGATACAGTTAACTACGATCAGAGGAATATATACACCAAGTGCTGAATACAGACTTGGAAC
>CAZPZR010000009.1:0-40161 GCA_964591105.1 uncultured Lachnospiraceae bacterium
TGGTGTAATAGGGTAAATTGCTGCAACTTCTGTATATGCATATGATGCATGAGCTGCTGCCTGGTTACCGTCCATGGTCTTCATTTTTCTTGCCATTTCCGTTTTCCTCCTTTATTTATACAAATTATTGTAATTTGACATGTACAATTATTATATCGCTTGACCATGTAAAAGTCTAGTCATTCTTAGCTTTTCTTTGTTCCTTTTTCCATACAAAAATCTGTGCACGCTTTCTTCTTTTCATCAAATTGCACAAAATACGGATTGATTTTTTTTAACATCTGCCAGTTAAATTTTCTGTATCTTTCTTGACACAAATTGAATAATGAGTTATATTGAAAAAGAGGATTTGACAGAGTAAAGGTGCTCTCACACGAAAGTGAGCGCACCTTTTTTATATATTCTTTTATTTTCAGAATATATTTTCTTTTTCCGTATCTAGTTATGAAAATATCCCATCTTTTTAGTCTTCTCCATCATTTTCATTTCTTTTTACTGAATTAGTACTCTTAAAAATCAAAAATTAGAGAGATTGGAGTGTTGTTATGGGTAGCACAGAGAAAAAGAGCAGTGCAAATTTCGGATCGCGTTTTGGTTATATTATGGTAGCTGCGGGCGCTGCAATAGGACTTGGTAACATTTGGAAATTCCCTTATCTGGCGTACGGCGGAGGTGGCGGAGCCTTCATCGTTGTTTATATCATTCTTGCCTTTGTTCTTGGTCACCCACTTGTAGAGATGGAGACTGCAATTGGACGTCACGGAAGAACAAACGCAATTGATGCATATGGTGTTACAAAACCTAAGTGGAAATGTGCTGGACTTGTCACAGTTATATGTGCATCTTTAATTGATATGTACTATATCATTGTTAGTGGCTATGTTCTAAAGTATGCAATCACTTTTTTACTCGGTGGAAATTTTGGTGCGGACAAAACTGCTTTTTATAATGATTTTATTTCTGACCCAATTCGTCCACTTATTTACGCATCTATTCTTATGTTACTTATTGTTGTTCTCCTAGCACGTGGAATTACGGACCTCGTTGAAAAAGTCACCAAGGTTATCATGCCATTGCTTTTTGTTTTCCTTTTAGTCTGTGGTTTTTGGGCATTATTCTCCTTCGAAGGTGCCATAGATGGATTAAAATTTTACTTAATTCCTAACTTTTCACATTTCACATGGAAAACTTTTGCGGATGCTTGTGTACAGGTAATGTTCTCTGTTGGTGTTGGCTGGTCTATCTTTACTACTTTAGGGGCAAGTCTTAGTGATGGTTCTAATATCCGTCAAGATGCAATGATGATTACCATTTGCGACACAATTGTAGCTTTAACAGCTGGTTTTGTTATTATTCCTTCTGTAGTTGGTTCTGGTTCTGAAATGGCTGCTGGTCCTTCACTGGTATTCCTTGCAATGACAGAGATTTTCACACAAATGCCAGGTGGAAATATTGTTGGATTCCTTTTCTTTACAGCAATTATTTTTGCAGTATTATCTACATATTTTACAATTTTGGAAATTCCAGCTAAGTGTGTAGAAGAGAAACTTCATTTATCTCACAAAAAAGCAACTTGGATTACAGCCATCGTTATTATGATTGGTGGGGTTTTCTGTTCCTTAAGTCAAGGTTATGGTATCTTGAGTGGTGTTAATATGCCTTGGTGGTCTTTCGAATCTGGTATCATTTACTACAATATCTACGATTGGGTAGATTGCTTATCTGGTTATGTATTACTTCCACTTGGTTGTCTTTTGACTACTTTCTACTGCATCAAGGGTTGGGGATATAAGGGATACGAAAGTGAACTCACCCACGATGGACGTGATGGCAAGCTTTCTACCTACGATAAAGTAATTATGACAGTGGTTGTTCCTCTATTAACAGCAATCGTTATTTTGAACTGTTTCGGATTTATCCAATAATTCAGGATATAAGAATGGGCGAGGTTTCAAAACCTCGCCCTCTTTTTAAGCTTTTTTTATTCGAATTCGCTGAATAATAATCAATAACACAGATACAACCACTAATGTTCCAGCCAAAAGCTGTGACACTGGAAATTCCGTACCAGGAATCAAAAGCTGATCTGTTCTCAAGCCTTCAATCCACACACGTCCAAGTCCATAACCAAACAAGTACAGTAAAAATACTTCTCCGTCAAACTTTTTATGTGTTCGATATAACAACAGTAAAATCAATACTCCCATGCACCATAAGGACTCATACAAAAACGTTGGATGAACTTGTATATAGGACACTCCATCTACTACTTCCAAGTGCTCACGCATCATTTCAGTAATGTCTGATGCCCGGACTGCATCAACCGGAAGTTTCATTGCCAACAGACTGTCTGTATATTCACCAAAGGCCTCTCGGTTAAAGAAGTTCCCCCAACGTCCAATCATCTGCCCGGCAACGAGTCCTAAGCATGCAGTGTCAAATAGTAACGGTGCTGATAACTGTTTCACTTTTGCAAAAATAATCACTGTAATGACTGCTGCAATAATCCCTCCATAAATTGCAAGACCACCTTCGCGAATATTAAAAATACTCTTCCAGTCATCCTTATACATTTCCCAGGAGAATGCTACGTAATAGATTCTCGCTCCAATGATGGAACATACTACAGCATACATTGCAAGATCCAAGTAATCATCTGGATTCTGTTCGCTTCGTCGTGCTTCTGCACAGGCAATCATAATGCCCACCAAAATCCCCACTCCGATAATCATACCGTAAAAGGCAATATCAAATCCACGGATTGAAATATGGTCTCCCACTGACTGCAAACAGATTCCCAAATTCGGAAACTCTATCGCTTTATGCATCTTTTCTTTCCTTCCTATACATTAAAACGGAACAGCATGATGTCTCCATCTTTTACAACATATTCTTTTCCTTCCAGTCGAACAAGACCTTTTTCTTTTGCTGCTGTATGAGAACCACATGCAATCAAATCATCATAAGCTACAACTTCTGCACGGATAAATCCACGTTCAAAGTCTGTATGAATTTTTCCAGCTGCCTGTGGTGCTTTTGTTCCAATTGTGATTGTCCAAGCACGAACTTCTGGTTCTCCTGCTGTAAGGTAACTGATCAGTCCTAACAATTTATAGCTTGCTTTGATCAGTTTTTCCAATCCTGATTCAGATAATCCCAAATCTTCTAAGAACATTTTCTTTTCATCATCATCAAGTTCTGCAATTTCCTGCTCAATCTGTGCACATACAACGAATACTTCGCTTCCTTCTGTTGCTGCATATTCACGTACTTTCTGCACGCCTTCATTTTCTGCACCATCATCTGCCAAGTCATCTTCCGCTACGTTTGCTGCGTAAATCACTGGTTTGTATGTCAACAGATTATATCCTGCCAACCATTCTTCTTCCTCTTCATCTTCACAATCTGCAAATGTTTTTGCAAGATGTCCATCTTCCAGGTATGCTTTTACTTTCTCTAATAATTTTAATTCTTTTGCTGCTGTTTTGTCATTTCTTGCTACTTTTGTTGTTTTCGCAATTCTTCTCTCAAGAATTTCAATGTCTGAGAAAATAAGTTCGAAATTGATTGTCTCAATATCACGAAGTGGGTTAATATTTCCATCTACATGCACAATGTTGCTGTCTTCGAAGCAGCGAACTACATGTACGATTGCATCTACTTCACGGATATTTGCAAGGAACTGATTACCAAGTCCTTCTCCTTTGGATGCCCCTTTTACAAGTCCAGCAATATCTACGAATTCAATTGCTGCTGGAATAATTTTCTTTGTATTGTACATCTTTCCAAGTACATTCAGACGTTCATCTGGAACTGTAACTACACCTACGTTTGGGTCAATTGTACAGAATGGGTAGTTTGCTGATTCTGCTCCAGCTTTTGTAAGTGAATTAAAAAGTGTACTCTTCCCTACATTTGGAAGTCCTACGATACCTAATTTCATATTCTTAAATTCCTCCTCGGTTCTTCTATTTATCTTTTGTCTCCATCAGGATCACAATTCCTGATAAGAAGTCAATTACAACTTCATCTTCTACAATCTGGTTGCTGACGCACAGACTATCATATGGTGTCAATGTATGATTATGCAGGGGATATTTTGCACCCTCGATATTAAAGGCCAACACTTCCTGACATAATGGAAACACAGAAAAATATGTTCCATATGCTTCTGCCCTTTTCAGCACAGTTCTTCCATTTATAAGCGAAATTCGATTCTGGCCATCCAAAATCACAGCATGAACTCCTGCTTTCAATGGAATCGCAAGTGATTGAACATTTGCCCACAGATGATCCACGCGACCTCCGGTAGCTCCGAGAATCACAATCTCTTTTGCTCCCAAAGTCATTGCCAAACGAATAGCTATCTCTGTATCCGAGGCATCTTTCACTGGATTATACTCACGAATCGGAACATTAGTCTGCGTGCGATAATATTCTGCTACTTCTGCATCTACACTATCAAAATCTCCAACGATATAATTTGGCATAATCTGATGTTTATAAAGAAATTCCATCCCCTTATCCACACCAATCACACAATGCACATCCTCTTGTCCCAAAGTTTCAAGGGTGAGTGATTCTTCCAGTTCTCCACCACTTACAATTACAATCCGCTTACTCATAGCTCTTCAAAATCTCCATAAAGTCTTTGGTATTCTGCTTTGCGTCTCCTTTGAAGCATGCAGAACCTGCTACAATAATATTCGCTCCTGCATCTAAAACCTCTCTGACATTTGTCAAATAGATACCACCATCTACCTGGATATCTACATTCAGATTCTGATCATTGATCATCTGACGAATTTCGCGGATTTTTTCTAAAGATTCTGGAATGAATTTCTGTCCGCCAAATCCTGGATGTACACTCATTACAAGTACCATATCAACATCAGCTAATAAATCTTTCAGTGTTTCAGCTTTTGTATCTGGGCAAATAGAAATTCCTACTCCCATTCCACATTCGCGGATTTTTGCAATTGTAGCTTTTACGTCTTCACAAGCTTCTAAGTGAACCGTTACAGAATCTGCACCAGCTTCCTTAAATGCCTCAATATAACGGATTGGTTCCTGCACCATCAAATGTGCATCCATCACCTGTTCTGTTGCATTGTGAATGGATTTTAATACAGGCATTCCAAATGAGATACTTGGAACAAACATTCCATCCATAACATCAAAGTGGATATACTCCGCTCCCCCGTCTTCTGTTAACTTCATCTGTTCTCCCAAACATTTAAAATCTGCGGATAAAATGGAAGGGGCAAAAATGTACTTCATAACTTAGTACCTCCTCTTTTCTTTCAACTCTTGATACATTTCTTTATAATCTTCATAACGAATCTCATGAATTTTTCCAGCCTTTACAGCTTCTTTCACCGCACACTCCGGCTCATGGACATGGTCACAACCGTGGAATCTGCACTCACCTTCAAACGGATAAAATTCCGGAAAATATTCTTTTAATTCTTCTTTTTCAAAATCATTGACATACAGCGAACTGAATCCCGGCGTATCCATGATATAGGAATCCTCATCGATTGGAAATAACTCCGAATGTCTCGTTGTATGCTTTCCTCGTTCAATCTTGCGACTAATATCTCCAGTCTCCATCTTTGCTTCTGGCTGAAGAATATTGATGATTGAAGATTTCCCAACTCCAGATGGTCCTGCAATCGCTGTTGTCTTTCCCTTCAGAAGTTTGCGAATCTCTTCGATATTTTTTTCCTCTTTTGCACTGACAAACACACATGGATATTCACAAGGTTCATAAACTTTCCTCAGTTCCTCCACTTGCGTCTCTTCAGCAATATCTTCTTTGTTAAAACACAAAACAATAGGAATTTCCTTTTTCTCCATCATCACTAGAAATCGATTCAGCAAATTGTAATGTGGACTTGGCTTTGTAATTGCAAATACCACCAACGCCTGATCAATGTTCGCAACTGCTGGGCGGATGAGTTCATTCTTCCTATCGCAAATCTTCACGATATTCCCTGTTTTTTCTTCTTCACTCAGCACTTCGATCTCGACATTATCTCCTACCAGAGGCTTAATCTTTGATTTTCTAAAAATTCCTTTTGCTTTACACTCATAAACACCGAATTCTACTACGTGAACATAGTAGAATCCGGCAATTCCTTTTACTATCTTTCCTTGCATCTCTTATTCTTCTTCTATTTCGTCATCCACAGGTGCGCTATAACCCTTACTGATCCAAATTGTAATTGCAGTTCCTTTTTTCACACTTGCATTATATGGAGACCATCTGCTGACATATCCAACTGCTTCGTCGCTTTCTTCTTCTCCACCTTTTTTCGCAGTTAATCCGTAGCTTTCCAACAAAGCTTTTGCCTGTTCGTAAGTCATACCACTGAGATTTGGAACATCAATCTTTTCTTCTGGTTTCTTACCTTTACTTACAACCAGATCAACCACTGTTCCATCTGAAACTTTTGTTCCTGCTTTTACACTCTGTGACACAACTTTTCCTTTTGCAACGCTGTCGTCATAATCATACGTTACTGTTCCAACTTTCAGTCCTTTATCTTTCAATGCCTTTTGTGCATCCGCGTCATTCTTTCCAACGACATTTGGAACTTCAATTTTTTCGCTGCCCTTACTTACCTGCATTACAATTACAGTTTCTTTTGTTACACTAGATCCAGCCGCTGGTGTTGTTCCCACAACAAGTCCCTGACCATACTCATCACTGAATACAGACTCAGAGGTTCCAACCTTCAGGCCTTCGCTCTCTAACTTCTTCTGAGCTGCGTCTTCATCCATTCCGCTCACATCTGGAACTTTGATTTCTTCTCCAATAAGTTTTGAGCTTACAACTACTTTAACTGTTGTGTTCTTATCAACCATCTCGCCAGCTTTGATATCCTGCTCACAGACAGTTCCTTCTTCGTATTTATCAGACTCTTCACGAGAAACTACCTTGAAGCCCAATCCTAACTCATTCAGCATTTTCTTCGCGTTTTCTTCTGTTTCTCCAACCAAATTCGGAACTTCTACCTGTTTTTCGCTTTCTTCTGCTGTAATACCAGTTCCAGCAGATTTGAAAATACCTGCTGCTTTTCCAACTGCAAAGATAACAATGAAGATAATAATTACAACCACTACAATTGTAAGAATCTTCATAATCTTATTCATTCGAGGATTTACTTCCTCATCACCAGCACGTTTTTTTCCTTTTTTCTTTTTATAATCATCGTAGTCATCATCATAATCGTCATAATCATCATGATCATAGTCATCATCATAATCGTCGCGATACTCATCACGATCGTAATCATCACGATCGTAATCATCATGATCATAATCATCATGATCATAATCATCATACTCATCACCATAATCATCATGGTCATCGTAATTACTGCGAATATCATCCAGCTCCTCGTCTGTAATAATCACAGTATCCGCATTACGAAGTGGTGGAATCACAACAAAGTCTCCATCTGGATTTACCAAAGAACGTTTCAAATCCTGAATCAACGCAGTTGTATTCGCATAACGTCTCTCACCATTCTTCTGTGTACACTTTAAGATAATCTGTTCTAAGCTGTACGGAATATCTGGTACCAAATCGGATGGTGGTGTAATTTCTTCCTGTAAATGCTTGATTGCTACGGACACAGTAGAATCTCCATCAAATGGAACCTCCCCTGTTACCATCTCAAATAATGTGATACCGATGGAATAGATATCACTCTTCTCATCACTGAATCCACCTCTTGCCTGTTCTGGTGAAGTGTAGTGTACAGAGCCCATAGCATTAGAACTAATCGTATTCGATGTAGTTGCTTTCGCAATTCCAAAGTCTGTAACCTTTACTTTTCCATCTCTGGTGATCAAAATATTCTGTGGTTTGATGTCTCGATGAATGATGTGAGCCGCATGTGCAGCACCAATTCCGTTACACATCTGAATCGCAATACTGATTGTCTCCTTATGAGACAATCTTCCTTTGCGTGCAATATATTCTTTCAGCGTAATTCCTTCTACGAGTTCCATAACCATGTAGTATAATCCACGGTCTTCTCCTACATCGTACACATTTACAATATTCGGATTCAAAAGACCTGCTGCCGCCTGTGCTTCTGAACGGAACTTACGTACAAAATTCGCATCTTCTCTATATTCTTTCTTTAACACTTTGATTGCAACATAGCGGTTCAGCATCATGTCTCTTCCCTTATAAACATCAGCCATTCCGCCTGCTCCAACCTTGCTTAATACCTCATATCGCTTCCCAAGATAAATTCCATCTTTTACCATACACTCACCTCATCCGCAAGTGGTTCTGCCATCACAACACCGATGTTGTCTCTCCCGCCATTACTGTTTGCCTTTTCAATCAGCATTTCCACTGCCTCTACTATATCTCTTGCCCCTTTTACTATATCAAACATATCCTCATCTTCGACCATATTGCTCAAACCATCTGTGCACATCAAAATCATATCCCCTTTTTTCAGGCGATATTCATAAATGTCTGCTTCCACATCTTCCTTCACACCAATGGCTCTCGTAATAATATTCTTATCCGGATGATTCTTCGCTTCTTCCGCTTTGATTCCTCCCAGTCTTACCATCTCTTCTACCAAAGAATGATCCTTGGAAAGCTGGCGAATCTTATCATTAATCAAATACAGACGGCTATCTCCTACATTGGCGAAATACAACGTATTGCCAACGACGGTTGCTACCACTAATGTAGTTCCCATACCTTCCAGTTTTACATCTGTCTGCGCAACACGAATCAGTTCATTGTTCGCCACAACTACAATCTTTTTCAAAATCTCTTCTGGCTTATCTAATGATAATTTCTCTAATTCTTCATGCAAAACTTTCACTGTATATTTAGACGCAAAATCACCTGCTTTATGGCCTCCCATACCATCGGCAACCACAAGCAAGTTTGGAAATGGACCTACTGGTTTGTCTGTTACAAACACATAATCCTGATTCACTTCTCTCCTTCTTCCTACATCAGTCCTTGCAAATATCTTCATCTAGTTCTCCTTTTTCCCGGCAGCATAACGTCTGCGAAGCTGTCCGCAGGCTCCATCAATATCTGAGCCTCTTTCCCTTCTAATAGTAACATTTATTCCGTTTTTTTCAAGTTTATTTTTGAATTCCAGCGCATTTTTGCGGTCTGGTTTTTTGAAATCTCTTTCCTTAATTGGATTTACCGGAATCAGGTTCAAATGGCAATTTCTGTTCTTCAACATTTCAATAAGTTCTTTCGCATCTTCTGCCTGATCGTTCACCCCTTGTACAAGGCTGTATTCGAACGTTGGCCTACGCCCTGTTTTTTCAAAATAGATATCACACGCGTGAAGTACATCCTGCAGCTCATATTTATTAGCAACCGGCATTAATTTCTTTCTTTTCTCCTGATTGGATCCATGAAGTGACAATGCAAGTGTAATCTGCAGGCCTTCCTCTGCCAGACGCAAAATATTAGGCACAATTCCACAAGTGGATGCTGTAATATTTCTCTGACTAATGTGTAATCCATGTTCATCAGTTAGCATATGTATGAACTTTACAAAGTTATCGTAGTTATCCAACGGTTCTCCCGTTCCCATGATTACGACATTGGATACACGCTCTCCTGTAATCTTCTGAATACGGTAAATCTGACGAAGCATCTCTGATGGTGTCAGATTTCTTTCCAGACCATCCAGTGTGGACGCACAGAATCTACATCCCATTCGGCATCCAACCTGTGAAGAAATACATACAGAATTTCCATAATTATATTTCATCAAGACACTTTCAATCATATTTCCATCTTCCAATTCGAACAGAAACTTTTCCGTTGGGTCTTCCTTGGAAATCTGTCTTGTAAACATTTCTACTTTTTTTATGACATACTGTTCTTCCAGTTTGTCGCGAAGTGCTTTTGAAAGATTTGTCATTTCATCAAAACTGTCCACCAGTTTTTCATGCAGCCAGGAATAAATCTGCTTACTGCGAAATGGCTTCTCTCCGAGATTCAGCATTTCTTCTTTTAATTCTTCATAACTATAAGAGACTATATCTTTCTTATCCATGATTCTCCTTTTGAAACATTGCTATATAAAATCCATCGCCTCCGTCAATTCCCGGAAGCAGTTGCTTTTCTTTGAGCAGAACGTATTGTGGATGATTATCTAAAAACCACTTTGTATTCTCTTCGTTCTCTCCACGGTTGATCGTGCACGTACTGTACACAAGTTTTCCGCCTGGTTTCACATAAGATTCTACCGCTGTCAGGATTTCTCTTTGAAGTACTGAGAGTTCCTGTAACGCCTGCTCGCTTACCTTATATTTTAAATCTGTCTTTTTCCCAAACACACCCAATCCGGAGCACGGAAGGTCTGCAATTACAATATCCGCTTTTTCTTTGGAATCCTCTTTGCATACTCTGGCATCCCATTGGATGGCCTCTATGTTCTCCAGACGGCTTCTCTCTATATTTTCCTCTATCAGCGATACCTTATATTCTGTCAGATCTCTCGCCTCAACTTTTCCGGTTCCATCCAGCTTTTCTGCCATATGAATCGCTTTTCCGCCTGGCGCAGCGCAGACATCTATGACATAATCTCCTTTTTCAGGATTGGCCCACTCTGCCACACGCATGGAACTTACATCCTGAACGTAGAAATCACCATCCTGAAAACTTTGCAGTGCTCCAAGATAATCATAGCCTGCAATGGACAATCCACAGGAAACTTCCGGGATTTCTGAAACTTTCACACCTTCATTCTGCAGTTTCTCAATGAGTTTTTCTTTTGAAATTTGGTGAAGGTTGCAGCGAATAGACACTGGTGTCTCTTCCAGGAAAGCCTCTCCCATACGCTCTACCGTTTCCTGACCGTATTCCTTCAGCCATTTTTCTACAATCCATTCAGGCAAAGAATACTTCACAGAAAGATAGCATCGTATATTTTCTTTGTTCGGATACTCTATCTGTTCTAAGTTTCTGCTGATTGTACGAAGAACTCCATTTACAAATCCACGCAGATTCGTAAATCCTCTCTTCACTGCAAGCTTTACCGCCTCGTTACAAACTGCAGAATCCGGAACACTGTCCATATATTTCAGCTGATAAACACTACTGCGAAGAATAGTACGGATTACCGGCTTCATTTTATTCACTTTTACTTTTGAAAATTGATTGATGATGTAATCAATTTCTATCATGCGTTCAAGCGTGCCCTCTACCACCCTTGTGATAAATGCACGCTCTTTCTTATCCAGATATTGATACTTATCAAGAACATTCTTCAAGGCAATATGACTATATTCCCCATCTCTTGTTATTAACAGAAGTGTCTCTAGGACAATTTCTCTCACATTCACTGATGCTGTCATGTAATTTCCCCCACACGCTTTCCAAACAACTAATCTCTTCTTCTATTATTGGTGAGAAGCACCAAACGCAATAACTGCAGAATCGCAGAAGCTGCACCTGCTACATAAGTTAATGCTGCTGCTGTCAGTACTTTTCTCGTGCTTCGAACTTCATCCTCATAGAGCATTCCAGTACTTGCCAGCGCGCGCACTGCACGGTTGGAAGCATTGAACTCAACTGGAAGTGTTATCAACTGGAACAGCACCGCCATGCTAAATGCCAGAATTCCAAGTTCAATCAATATTGAAGACATACTTCCATTTATGAATAAACCAATGATCACTAATGGCCATGCAATCTGGCTTCCAAAGTTTGCTACTGGCACAAATGCACTGCGGAAGCGAAGTGGTGCATACCCTGTTGCGTGTTGAATCGCGTGTCCACACTCATGCGCTGCTACTCCCATTGCTGCTACGGAACATGAATTATACGTAGCATCAGAAAGGCGAAGTACTTTGCTTCTTGGATCATAATGATCTGTCAGATTTCCAGAAATATGTTCAATTCTCACGTCGTAGATTCCTGCACGGTGAAGCACCTGTTCTGCAGCCTCTCTCCCTGTGATTCCCATGTGATTTCTCACTCTTGAATACTTTCCAAATGTTGCATTCATCTTCGCGGATGCTGCCAGGCAAAGAAGAACACCTATCATAACTAATATATATGTTGAATCCCAATACATTGGATAATACATACGAATCTCCTCCTTACATCATGTTTTAGATGTATTATATATGAAAATGAATCAAAATAATTCATTTTCATATATTTTTAAAGATATTTAAGATTTTTTTAGAACTGTTCCTTCTTTCATCTGATAACCACGTAAGAATGCATCCGCCTCCATACGTTTCTTTCCTGGAATCTGAAGTGCACAGACTTTCAATTGTCCATCTCCTGTCTGCACGTAAAATCCATCTTTTTCCACCTTCACGATTGTTCCTGGCTCTTCTTCTGTCTGGGCATCACTTACAGTTGCTTCCCAGATTTTCATTACTTTTCCATCCCAATCTGTGTATGCACTTGGCCATGGATTCAATCCACGCACTAAGCGTTCAATTTCAACTGCAGATTTGCTCCAATCAATATTTCCAATTTTCTTATCTAGCATGCGGGCATACTCTGTCGTAGACTCTCCCTGTTTTTCCCAGGTTGCAGTCTTTGTTTCTAATGCCTGCAGTGTCTGAACACACAATTTTGCGCCTTCCTCTGCCAATTTATCAAATAAACTTCCGCCTGTTTCATCTTTGGCAAGTACAACTTCTGTTTTCTGGATCATATCTCCAGTATCTAGACCTTCGTCCATCTGCATTGTTGTTACACCAGAAACCTCTTCTCCATTGATCACTGCCCACTGAATCGGCGCGGCACCACGGTATTTTGGAAGCAAAGACGCATGGACATTGATACATCCATATGGAGTCATTTCCAAAATTTCTTTTGGCAAAAGCTGTCCAAACGCAACAACCACCATCACATCTGCTTCGTATTTGCGCAGTTCTTCGATACATTCCGCCTCTCGCACCTTTTTTGGCTGAAACACTGGAATTTCATGCCTTAATGCTGCTTCTTTTACTGGTGTATACTGCATCTTACCGCCACGTCCCTTTGGCTTGTCTGGCTGTGTAACTGCAAGTACGACTTCATGTCCTGCTTCTACCAAAGCGTCTAAAGTGCCTACTGCAAAATCAGGCGTTCCCATGAATATAATTTTCATTCTTATTCCTCCTCGTTTGGAGTATCCTGTAAATCTCCAATCACGTGTTCTACATACAGATGTCCATCTAAGTGATCAATCTCATGGCAGAGTGCACGTGCAAGAAGTTCTTCTCCTTCCACTACAATCTCTTCCATATCTTCATTCAACGCTTTTACCTTTGCGTAATTTGGTCTTGTAACAACCCCGAATTTTCCTGGAACACTTAAGCATCCTTCTTCTCCAGTCTGTTCTCCGGCTGTTTCAATGATTTCTGGATTGATGAGCACCATTGGTCCCTCTCCAACATCAATTACTACAATTCTTTTTAAAATTCCAACCTGTGGAGCTGCAAGACCTACGCCCATTGCTTCGTACATCGTATCTAACATGTCATTGATCAAAATTTTTGTACGCAATGTCATCTTTGTTACATCTTTACATTTTTTTGTTAATACATCGTCACCCATCTCACGAATTACTCGAATTGCCATTTTTCTTCTTCTCCTTAAAATGTTTTCATTGGATCGAAATCAAACTGAATTCTCAGCGATTCAAATCCTTTATTAATTTCTATATATTGTTCTAAAAGATTTTTCACATCAATCAAATAGTTTTCTTCTTCACACTTGATGTAAATAATCTTTCGATATCGATCATTTACTTTTCCTACAAATGGACTCGCAGGTCCAATCACTTGAAGCAGTTTCTTTTTATCTGCACGCAGTGCAAATTCTTTCAGATAATCTGCTGCCATCGACAGATACTGTTCCTCTTCTCCTGTCATGAGTACCGCAAGCAACTTGCTCACCGGCGGATACCCCATCAAATCACGATAGCGCATCTCGTCCTCATAGAATCCCAGGTAGTCCTGCTTTGCTGCCCGCTCAATGCTGTAATGTTCTGGACTATAGGTCTGAATCACAACTTCTCCCTTTTCACGTCCACGTCCAGCCCTTCCTGCTGCCTGTGTCAGCAACTGAAAGGTGCGCTCGCCAGCCTGATAATCATCAGAATACAAGGACATATCTGCTGCCAGCACTCCCACAAGAGTAACTCCTGGAAAGTCATGTCCTTTCACAATCATCTGAGTCCCTATTAAAATATCTGCTTCTTCATTCGCAAATGCAGACAAAATTGCTTCATGTCCATCTTTATTCTTCGTGGTATCCATGTCCATACGAAGAACCTTTGCTTCTGGAAATTCTCGTTTCACCAGATCTTCAATTTGTTGCGTTCCTGCCTTGAATCCTCCAATATATGGAGAACCACAAGTCGGGCACTTCTTCATCACAGGTTCTTCATATCCACAATAATGGCAGACCAGTTTTCCACCCTTGTGAACTGATAAAGACACATCGCAATGAGGACATTTTACAACAGAACCGCAGGACCTGCAAGAAATGAATCCAGCATATCCTCTTCGATTTAAAAATAACATCATTTGCTGCTTCTTTTTCAATCTGTCTTCCATCTGTTCTCGCAGTGTGCGGCTTAAAATGGAACGGTTCCCTGCCTGCAATTCTTCACGCATATCCACCACTTCTACTTCTGGCAGTGTCTGAGCTGTTGCTCTTCGCTTTAGTTCCAGTAGTCTGTATGCTCCCTGTTGGCACTGATAGAACGCTTCCAAGGATGGTGTTGCTGAACCAAGCACCACACTGGCTCCTTCGATTTTGGCACGCTCAATTGCCGTTTCTCTGGCATGGTATCTTGGAACTTGTTCACTCTTGTAAGTATTTTCATGTTCCTCGTCAATAACGATCAATCCCAGATTAGAAAATGGAGTAAACAGTGCCGAGCGAGGACCTATCATTACATCCACTTCTCCGCGTTTCACTCGTTCCATCTGATCGGATCGTTCTCCCGCGGAAAGTCTGGAATTTAAAATAGATACTCGATTACCAAATTTCCCATAAAAACGGAGTACTGTCTGATATGTCAACGCAATTTCCGGAATCAGCACGATTGCCTGCTTTCCTTCTTGCAGTACCCGGTGAATCATCTCAATATAAACTTCCGTCTTCCCGCTTCCAGTGACTCCATATACCAGATAGGTTCCTCGTTTTCCAAACTGGTAGTCAGACCAAAATGTTTCAATCGCACGTCTCTGCTCGTCTGTATACTGCACTTCTGTCCGCACGATTTCCTGCTGTTTGACCGGATTTCGGAAGACATCTTCTGACTCAATTGCCAAAATTCCTTGTTCTTCCAATGCCCGAAGGACAGACAGCGTAACATTCAACTTCTTTGTAATCCAGTCGTAATCTTGTTCCGGCTGTTCCAGAAGCCCAGACAACACTCTCGCTCTGGCCTTCTGATTCTTACGGAGAAATTGTTCCAACTTCTGTTTTGCAGCTTCTCGCTCCAAGAGCAGGCGAACCTTTCGTTTTTGCTGGATTTTCTCCTGTCTCTTAATCGGAAGCACCGTTTTCAAAGCCTGAATCATCGTTCCACCGTAGTGCTCTTTCATCCAGGCCGCCAGTGCAACCAATTTGGCCTCGATTCCTACTGCTTTTGGAACACAGCGAAGAATTTCTTTTACTTTTTCTTCTTCGTAATCGACAGTTTCGGAAAATCCCACAATATACCCTTGCGTTTCACGATTTCCCCGTCCGAACGGAACTATCACTTCCGTCCCAACCTGTACATCATTTTCCAAAGCTTCTGGAATGCGATATTGGAAGATCTTATCTAATTTTTCATGTGTAATATCAATAATAATATTAGCGTACATCTTTTCCCTTTAATTCTTCTAATACTTCTTTGATAAGAACTCGGTCATCCATGTCATATTTTACACCCTTAATTTCCTGGTATGTCTCATGTCCTTTTCCTGCAAGTACAATGACATCGCCAGATTTTCCATGTTCAATCGCATAACGGATTGCTTCCTTTCGGTCGCAAATATCTACATATGCGCCATCTGTCTTTTTCATTCCAGTGATAATATCATTGATAATATCCTGTGGTTCTTCAAATCTTGGGTTATCAGAAGTAATGATTGTAAAGTCAGAAAGTTTTCCAGACACTTCACCCATCTCAAATCTTCTTGTCTTAGAACGGTTTCCACCACATCCAAAGATTGTAACCAGTCTTCCTGGATGATAGTCGCGTAATGTCTTCAATAAACTTTCCAAGCTCATTGCATTATGCGCATAGTCAATCATTAACGTAAAGTCATCGGCTACTTTCACCATCTCTATACGGCCTTTTACTTTCGCAACTTTCAGTGCCTTTTTAATATTCTCAACTGGAACATCAAAATGTCTGCACACTGCAATCGCTGTCAAAGAGTTGTAAACACTGAATTCTCCTGGAATATCAATTTCTACATCGAAGTTCATCAATCCATTCACCTGATATTTCATTCCAAGGTAGCCTGGTCTGGATACATGCTCTACATTTACAGCACGAAGATCTGCTTTTTCAGAGAATCCGAAAGTCTCTACTTTGCAAGTTGCTCCCTGAAACACATCTTCATACCATTCGTCATCCACGTTGGCAATTCCAAGTTTACACTGTTTGAAAAGAAGACCTTTGCAACGCTTGTAATCATCAAAGTCTGTATGTTCATTTGGTCCAATATGGTCTTCTCCCAAGTTTGTGAAAATTCCAATTTCAAATGGAATTCCAGCTGTTCGATGAAGCATCAGCCCCTGGGATGAAACTTCCATTACTACACTGTCACATCCAGCTTCTACCATCTCAGCAAAATACTTCTGAATGGTGAAAGATTCTGGTGTTGTATTGGCTGCTGGAATGACTTTATCACCAATGATTGCTTCAATTGTTCCTATCAATCCTACTTTGTGTCCAACACCTTCCAGGATTGACTTTACCATATATGTTGTTGTTGTCTTTCCTTTTGTACCTGTAATTCCGATGACTTTTAATTTGTCAGCCGGATATCCAAAGTATGCTGCAGAAGTAAGTGCCAATGCATAACGTGTATCTGCTACCTTAATAACAGTTAAGCCTTCTGGAGCTTCCACATCTTTTTCAACAATAACTGCTGCCGCACCTTTCTTTGCTACATCTTCTACGTATGCATGTCCGTCAAATACAGCACCGCTGATACACACGAATACGCTTCCCTCTATAATTCTTCTGG
The DNA here is from genome assembly GCA_964591105.1 of uncultured Lachnospiraceae bacterium. GTDB lineage: Bacteria > Bacillota > Clostridia > Lachnospirales > Lachnospiraceae > CAZPZR01. Next base: position 17,224 of record CAZPZR010000009.1, read on the forward strand.
AGTCATTGGTCAGTTCTGTAATTTCGATCTGATCACTCCCAGCTACTACTTCATATTCTAAACGTTCTAAAAGTTTCGTTAATTTCATTCTGAATCTCCTCCGAATTCTTTCGTTATCTTTTTTAGTATACCATTATTTTTTTGTGACGCAAAGGCTAAATTGTGTTATAGTATAGGGTAGCTATGAATTTCTAATGAAATCATAAAAGCAATTCGAAAGGGGAATGATACCAATGAAAGCTTATGAAAGATTTGTAAAGTATGTAACTGTTCGCACACCAAGTGATGAAAACAGTACAACTGTACCATCTTCTCAGTGCCAGTTCGACCTTGCAAAGGTTTTGGAAGCTGAGATGAAAGAACTCGGTCTTGTAGATGTTGAGACTGATGAGATGTGCTATCTCTATGGAAAGTTACCAGCAACTCCAGGACTGGAAGATAAACCAGCAATTGGATTTATCGCACACATGGATACTGTAGCAGATTTCGTAGAAGAAGAAATCGTACCAGTTCTTCACGAAAATTACGACGGCGAAGATTTAGTTCTTGGGGAAAGCGGTCGTGTACTCAGCACAGAAGTATTTCCACACTTAAAACAGTTAAAGGGACGTACACTCATCACTACTAATGGAAACACAATTCTTGGTGCTGACGACAAAGCCGGAATCGCTGAGATTCTTACTGTAATCGAAAGATTGATCAAAGAAGATATTCCTCATGGACCAATCTGTGTTGCATTTACACCAGACGAAGAAATCGGAACTGGTGCTGCACACTTCAACATTGAAAAATTTGGTGCTCAGTACGCTTACACAATGGATGGAGAAATCGAAGGTGAAATCCAGTACGAAAGTTTCAACGCTGCAAAAGCAACTTTCGAAATTACAGGATTTTCAGTACATCCAGGTACATCAAAAGACACTATGATCAATGCTTGCCTTGTTGCTAATGAAATCAACAACATGCTCCCAGGATTTGAAACTCCTCGCGGAACAGAAAAGTATGAAGGATTTTATCACCTTACTAACATGTCTGGTGATGTTACAAAAGCTGAACTTCACTATCTTGTACGTGACCATGACAGAAAGATTTTCGAAGCTCGTAAGAACACACTCCGTTTAATCGAAAAAGACATGAACCAGAAGTGGGGCGAAGGAACTGTAAAACTTACAATTTCTGACCAGTACTTCAACATGGCAGAAGTAATCCAGGATCACATGCACTTAGTAGACAATGCTATCAAAGCTTGTGAAAATGCAAATGTAACACCAATCGTTCGCGCAATCCGCGGTGGTACAGACGGCAGCCAGTTAAGTTTCAAAGGACTTCCTTGTCCAAACCTTGGAACAGGCGGATTTGCTTACCACGGACCATACGAACATGCAACAATGGAAGGTATGGATAAAGCAGTTGACGTTATGACTGAACTGATCAAACTTTATACAAAATAAGCAAAAAATTTCCTCGGTGACAATCACCGAGGAATTTTTTATAATTCTTTAATTTCTTCTTTAAATCCTTCTCCTACAACTTCATTTGATTCCATGATAATTGTAAATGCCTTTGGATCCACCTTATGTGCAATTTTCTTAATTGTATACATCTGTTTGTTGTTACATGCACACATTACTACATCTTTTTCACGCTTAGAGTAGCTTCCAACACCTTTAAGAAGTGTAGAACCTCTTCCTGAGTAAGCATCAATGTGCTCTGCAACTTCATCTCCGTGTTCTGTTACGATCAGTGTCATCTTACCTTCATCAATACCGTACATAATGCGGTCCATAACTGTTGCCAAAAGGTAAGTAACGATTACACCATAAATCAGACCATCCATATCCTTGAATACAACAACATATCCGAGTGCGATTGTGAAAATATCAAATCCAAATGTAATATTTCCAAGAGACATATGTGGTTTTACTTTCTTGATTGCCATTGTAATGAAGTCCTGTCCACCTGTAGAAGAACTACGCATAAAGATCATTGCGTAACCAATTCCACATAATACACCCATGCAAAGTGCTGCAAGAAGTCTATCTCCATCGTAAACTGGGAATAATGGTGCAACGTAGTCCATAAGTACGGAAGAAATCACCATAGACTTCAAAGATTTGAAGAAAAATTCTTTTCCCAAAAATTTGTAGCAAAAGATTGCAACTGGAATATTTAACACAATCGTTCCTGCACCGATTGGCAATCCAACTAAGTGATATAAAATAATCGCAATTCCTGAAAATCCTGCAACTGGAAAGTTCGCATTCAACGCAAAGTTATACATACCAATCGCAATGATCATACCCGCTACAATGTCTACCAAAATATCAATTCCAAGTTCTTTCCAATTTATTTTTTTCATGTTTTACCTCCTGACATTTTCTTCTATAAACCTCAAAAAAGCAGACGCAAACTATATAAAAATATAATTCGCATCTGCTCTTCTAACAAAATATTATATTGATTTCATATACTTTTGTCAAGAATATTTTTTATACGTTATGTAAAATTTCTTTTAACAGTCCCCACGTTCTTCCTACAGATTTTTTAGAGATTTTTTCCTCTGTTGTATGAACATCTGTAACATCTGGTCCCATAGAAATAATATCCAATTCAGAATCTTTCTGATAAAAATATCCACATTCCAGTCCTGCGTGAATTGCTTCTACTTTTGCTTCTCTTCCAAAGATTGTTCGATAAGCTTCACAGGCAACTTCCTGCAATTCTGAATTCTCTTTGTATTCCCATTCTGGATATTCGTACAAGAATTTTACTTCATCTGCAAACTGTTCTCCCAAAAGCTGAAGTTTATTTTTCAAAAACTGTTTTCTTGTAGATACAGAGCTTCTGATAGAAGATAAGAGGTGTAATCTTCCATCTACTTCTTCAATTGCTCCCATATTCATAGATGTCTCTACTAAGTCTTCGATTTTTTCTGAATAATCCATAATTCCGTTTGGCATAAGCAGTAATGCTGACACTAATCTCTGATTCAAATCTTTCGTATAGACTTCTACTTCTCTCCAATCTTGTCTTTCTACTTTCAACTGAATCGTATCTGTTACGCTATATTCATTTGCAAAAATTGGTCCGAATTCTTTTAATTTATCACAAATTTCAGATGCTTCGGATGCTTTCACGCACAGAGACATTTTCAAATTCTTGCAAATGATATTTTCTTTTCCGACTGCTTTGATTTCTTCAATGTAATAATCGTAATTTCGATTCATAAAATGAAGCATTCTTCCAGCTAATTGAATGGCGTTTGCATGGCCCATAGCAATGTTCACGCCAGAATGTCCGCCTTTCAGTCCGTAAAGTTCCACTGCAATTCGTACAAAATCTTCTTCCTTTGGAAGTGCTTCTTTTGTAACATCCCAGAACATGCTCATTCTGCAACCGCCTGCACAGCTGATGGTAAATACTCCTTCTTCTTCAGAGTCCATGTTGATTAGTTTCTTTCCTTCAAGCTTGGAAAAATCAGAAGCTTTTGCTCCAAGCAGACCAATTTCTTCTTCTGTTGTTAAGATCATTTCCAAATCTGGATGCACGATATTTTCTCCGTCCATCAATGCCATGCAGTATGCCACAGCAATTCCGTTATCTGCACCCAAGGATGTTCCATCTGCCCAAAGGAATTCTTCATCTTCTAATACTTTGATTCCTTCTTCATATGCATAAGAGCAATCTTCTTCCTTTACATAGACCATATCCATGTGACCTTGTAAAATCACTGCACCTGTATTCTCTTTTCCACATGCTGGTTTCTTCACGTATACATTATAATGATCATCCTGCCATGCTTCTAATCCTCTGTCTTTGGCAAATTTCAGCAAATAATCGCTGATTGCTTTCTCATCACTGGATGCTCTTGGGATCTCATTAATCTCCTTTAAGTACTGGATGATTTTTTGTGTTTCTTTCTTGGTTTCCATATTGTCCTCCTCTTACCACGGCTTCATTCCCGTATTTTTTTCTTATAATATCTAAAGCTTTGTCCAGCTCTTCATGCTTTTTTCTCTTGGAAACTTTTTCATTTCTATTGTCACTATAATCAATATCGAAAATTGTCAGTTGCTCCGGTTCTCCCTCAGCAATCAGCTTTGAGGTTCGAATTCCAAGCAGACGAATCGGCTCTTTGTTCCATAGTTCTCGGAAGAGTTCCACCGCTTCTACATAAATGTTCTGGTCGCTGTTCGTTGCACGAAGAAGTTGCTTCTGGTGTGAACAATTTTCAAAATTATGATATCGAATCTCTACGCTCACCATACCTGCTTTTTGTCCAGCCTTTCGCAGTCTGCCTCCCACACTTTCCGCTAATCGAAGCAGTACCTCTCTTGCCTCTTCTTCTGTTTCCAAATCTTTTGGGAGTGTTGTGGAATTCCCAATTCCTTTTGCTTCTCCCTTTTCCGTTTCTACCGTCGAATCATCCATCCCATTCGCCAATTCCCAAAGCTTTCTTCCATGACTTTTTAAATGTAACTCGATCAGTTTCGGATCCATCTGTGCCAAATCCCCAATCGTTCGAACTTCCAATTTTTCTAAAACCTTCACACTGGACTGGCCAGCCATGAATAATTCTCCTACAGGAAGCGGCCACATCTTCGCCTGAATTTCTTCTGTAAATAATGTATGCACCTTGTTTGGTTTTTCAAAATCAGATGCCATCTTTGCCAACAATTTCTTATCCGATATTCCAACATTCACTGTAAAACCAAACTTTTCGTATACCTTATCTTTTATCTCAACTGCAGCCTCGATTGGTGAAGAAAATTGGTTTGCAATTCCCGTAAAATCTAAAAAACATTCATCAACGCTGACTTGCTCAATATCCGGTGTGTAGTTTCTTAAGAAACTCATTAATTTACTGCTATATTCACGATATAAATTATGACTTGGTGATGCGATTACTAGATTTGGACATTTCCTTAGGGCATTCGCAACTGGTTCTCCCGTCTGGATGCCATACTTTTTCGCCGAAATGGATTTCGCCAATACAATTCCATGACGTGATTTCTGATTTCCGCCTATGATTGCCGGAATCTCTCGCAAATCTCGCTCGCTTCCGTGTTTCAGTTCTTCCACCGCCGTCCAGCTTAAATATGCAGAGTTCACATCAATGTGAAATATAATCTGTCGCATTGACTTCCTCCTACTCCTTAATTGTTCTCATTTCGCCACTTTTTATATCATACCAAATTTCTTTTTTGTAGTAAAGTGATAATAAAAAGAACCGCCATAGTTACGAATGAATTCGCAGCCATAGCAGTTCTATTTTCTTTTATGCTTCTATCATTTGTTCTTTGATTCTGGCAGCTAGTTCACCACCAACATTATCAATCAAAATAACATCTCCACTTCCTATATTTCCCTCTAATATCAGTTTCGCTGCAAGTGTCTCTACATGTTTCTGCAGATATCGTTTCAAAGGTCTTGCTCCATACATTGGTTCATATCCACGCTCTGCTATCAACTGCTGTGCATCTTCTGTCAGTTCGATTTGAAGTTCACGATCTGCTAATCGCTTATTCACATCTTTCATCAACAGATGGATAATAGATCCAATATTTTGCTTTGTCAATGGATGGAACATAATTGTTTCATCTAATCGATTCAGAAATTCTGGTCGGAAATGTGCCCGCAGGTCATTCATCACCATTGTTTCTGCCTCTGTTTTGATGTTTCCTGACTCGTCAATTCCATCTAATAAATATGTGGAACCAATATTCGATGTCATAATCAAAATCGTATTCTTAAAGTCTACAGTTCGACCTTGAGAATCTGTGATTCGTCCATCATCCAATACTTGGAGAAGAACATTGAACACATCTGGATGTGCCTTTTCCACTTCATCAAATAATACAACTGAATATGGTTTTCTACGAACTGCTTCTGTCAACTGCCCTCCTTCATCGTATCCTACATATCCCGGAGGTGCTCCGATCAGACGAGAAACTGAATATTTCTCCATATACTCACTCATATCAATACGCACCATGTTGTTCTCATCATCAAACAAACTTTCTGCCAGTGCTTTTGCAAGTTCTGTCTTACCTACACCTGTTGGTCCTAAAAACAAGAAAGAACCAATTGGTTTCGTAGGATCTTTGATACCTGCTTTGGAACGGATAATTGCTTCTGTTACAAGTTCCACACCTTCATCCTGTCCAATGACACGCTTATGAAGTTCTTCTGCAAGATGGAGTGTCTTACTTCTCTCACTTTCATTTAACTTCGCAACCGGAATTCCAGTCCATTTCGATACAATCTTCGCGATTTCTTCGTCACTGACACATTCATGCACCAATGTCAATTCTTCATCTTTTACCTTCGCTTCTTCCTCTTCTAACTGCTTCTGCAGTTGTGGAAGTGTACCATACTGAAGCTCTGCAGCTTTCTGCAAGTTATACTCATGTTGTGCCTTCTCAATCGCCTTATTCGTCTGTTCAATTTCCTCACGCAACTTCTGCACGCGTTCTACACCAACTTTTTCGTTGTCCCACTGCGCTTTCTTACCTGCAAACTGTTCTCGAAGTTCCGCCAATTCCTGCTGTAGGTGTTCCAGACGCTCTTTGCTTAATCTGTCATCCTCTTTCTTCAGCGCTGCTTCTTCAATTTCTAACTGCATAATCTTACGTTTTAATTCATCCAGTTCCGTTGGCATAGAGTCCAATTCTGTCTTAATCAATGCACATGCTTCATCGACGAGATCAATTGCTTTATCTGGTAAAAATCGGTCAGAGATGTAACGGTCGGAAAGCGTTGCTGCTGCAACCAATGCACCGTCTGTAATTTTCACTCCATGGAACACTTCATAACGTTCCTTCAATCCACGCAAGATAGAAATTGCATCTTCCACGGTCGGTTCATCCACCATAACTGGCTGGAAACGACGTTCCAATGCTGCATCTTTCTCAATATACTGTCGATATTCATCCAATGTCGTTGCACCAATACAATGCAGTTCTCCACGCGCAAGCATCGGTTTTAACATATTACCTGCATCCATGGCACCATCTGTCTTACCAGCACCTACAATCGTGTGCAATTCATCAATGAAAAGAATAATCTTACCATCTGACTTCTTCACTTCTTCCAGTACAGCTTTCAGACGTTCTTCAAACTCACCACGGTATTTTGCCCCAGCTACCAGAGCACCCATGTCCAAAGAGAAGATCGTCTTATCTTTAAGCCCTTCTGGAACGTCTCCACGTACAATACGTTGTGCCAATCCTTCTACTACTGCTGTCTTACCTACCCCAGGTTCACCAATCAATACCGGATTATTCTTTGTTTTACGGGAAAGAATTCGTATCACATTACGAATCTCCCCATCTCGCCCAATCACTGGATCCAGTTTCTGGTCTCTGGCTCTTTCCACAAGATCAGAACCATATTTATTCAACGTATCATAAGTTGCTTCTGGATTATCATTAGTCACTCTTTGATTACCTCTTACAGTAGAAAGTGCCTGTAAAAATCCATCTCTCTTTATGCCCACTTCTTTGAACAGTGCTTTCATTTCTTTATTCGCATACTTCATGATGGAAAGGAACAGATGCTCTACAGAGACATACTCATCTCCCATCTGTTTCGCTTCATCCTCTGCGTGAATCAACGCATTGTTCAAATCCTTACCTATATACTGCTGCCCGCCCTGAACCTTTGGACGTCTGCGCAATGCTTCTTCCGCACGATTTATGATTGAAGTTTTTTCAATCCCCATCTTCTCCATCATCTTCAAGATTAAACTGTCATCTTGCGTCAGGAGCGCATAGAACAAATGCTCCTGCTCAATTTCCTGATTTCCATATTCTAGTGCAATGCGTTCACATGACTGAACGGCCTGCAGTGACTTCTGTGTAAATTTGTTAATGTTCATAGTGAAACCTCCTTCACTTAGAATAACCTGAAAAGGTATGTTTTATTTGTTCTAGTTGAAATATAACACTTATTATTAGCACTGTCAAGAGGTGAGTGCTAATTTGTTTATTTTTCTGCATCATTGCATACATCTTATTGCATTTTTATGCACTTATCGTTTAAAATAGATAGCATCAGATTGAAAGGAGTTTTTACTATGCCAGTTTATGACTTTAAAAGTACACCAGATCCGAAAAAACCAGCAGAAATTACATATACTACATTTCGTTCTAACGAAAGCAACCCATCTCCTGATACTCCAATCCTCGTGATTGATAATTCTCAGGAACAGTGGGACACGGTTTCTTTCGGTATTTTCACAAATCCTAACAAACGCACAACCTTCGAATTTCAGACGGAACACGGAACTGTCAGTGCCGATATTCTCCGCATTGATTCTCGTTTTACAAGCTTATTAAAATGGTTGGGCGAAAACCGTATTAATGTTCGCCTTTCTGGTGAAAATCGTCCGGAGGGCTATGCTGTTTATAAAATTCGCGAAATGGCTTTCGGCGGTGGAACGAAGCTTTCCGCAGAAGATGGTTTTCTTCAATACATGATTGAGCGTCTTCTTGCCAGTTCTGCACCTGCCGATGAAACACCGGAAGATGATGAGCAGGATGAAACTGGAGATGATATGAAGATTACCAGTATTCAGAGCATTACAGACTTTATGACTTGTGCAGGAAAGACTCTTCCAGACAATATTCGTCTTTGGGCTAGACGCAACCTTGCCGTTGCACGTTCTCATGAAGTAACACCGGAAGAACGCCGCCATGCACAGCGTGCACTTTCTATTATGATGAATATTCAGTGGAAGAATAACTATTTTGAATCCATCGATCCAGCTGAAGCACGCCGCATCCTGGATGAAGAACTGTATGGTATGGAGCAGGTGAAGCAGCGTATTATTGAAACAATCATTCAGATTAACCGTACGCATACTCTTCCTGCTTATGGACTTCTTCTTGTTGGTCCTGCCGGTACTGGAAAATCACAGATTGCATACGCAGTTGCTCGAATTTTGAAATTGCCATGGACAACTTTGGATATGAGTTCTATCAACGATCCAGAACAGCTCACAGGAAGCTCTCGTGTGTATTCAAATGCAAAACCTGGAATTATTATGGAAGCCTTCTCCATCGCAGAAGAATCCAATCTCGTGTTCATCATCAACGAATTGGATAAGGCTTCTTCAGGCAAAGGAAATGGAAATCCAGCAGATGTGCTTCTGACGCTTTTAGATAATCTTGGATTTACCGACAACTACATGGAATGTATGATTCCAACGGTTGGTGTATATCCAATTGCTACTGCAAATGATAAGAGCATGATCAGTGCTCCTTTGATGTCACGTTTTGCTGTTATTGATATTCCTGACTATACACCAGATGAGAAGAAAATCATTTTCTCAAAATTTGCGCTTCCAAAGGTATTGAAACGTATGAGTCTCGGCGAAGATGAATGTATTGTTACTCCAGAAGCTTTAGATACTATCATCGACAAGTATCGCGGCACCTCTGGAATCCGTGACTTGGAGCAGGTGGCTGAACACGTTGCCGCTCACGCATTGTATCAGATTGAGGTAAATCATTGTGATAGCTATGTATATGATACTGAAAAAATCCTTGCACTTTTAGGATAGATTGGAGACGTACATGTTATCTAAGATTATTTCTTTTTTGAAAAAAGAAATCGTGCTGACAGTTTCCGGCATTCTGGCATTTTTCTCTTGCTTCTTTGTATTGCCGGATTCTGAATATGCAGGATATATCGATTTTCATACAATACTTATTTTATTTTGCCTTATGGGAGTCATGGCCGGTCTACAAGATATCGGCCTTTTTCAACGCATTGGGGAAGCGTTGCTTCGAAGATTTCATTCAGAGCGCGGCATCGCAATTGTGCTCGTTGCACTGTGTTTTTTCAGCAGTATGTTTATTACCAATGATGTAGCCTTGATTACATTCGTACCACTTGCGCTTTTGGTTATTTCCATGGCTCAATTAGAATCCTCTCTTTGTTCCATTGTTGTATTAATGACGATCAGTGCAAATCTTGGCAGTATGCTTACTCCTATTGGAAATCCACAGAACCTCTACTTATACTCAGCTTCTGGCATGAGTCTTGGTGATTTCCTTACATTGATGCTCCCACATACTTGCCTTGCTGCATTCTTGTTACTGATTACTATTGTTGTACGTTTCCGCTCCACTGCCATACCATTTGATCTGCCATCCAATGAGGCAGTGTTAAATCGTCGCAGAATTATTTACTACATGCTTTTATTTGGCTTGTGTATTTTGAGCGTAGCGAAAATACTTCCAATTGGTATTTTATTTGTAATTATTGTTCTTGCAATGTTATTAGATAAACCTTTATTGTTGCAAAAGATTGATTATAGTTTACTACTAACCTTTATTTTCTTTTTTATATTCATCGGAAATATGGGAAGATTTCCAACGTTTCGTGATTTCATCTCATCAATCGTAGCTGGACACGAAATTGAAGTATCGATTCTTAGTAGCCAAGTGATTAGCAACGTGCCTGCTGCCTTGTTATTATCTGGATTTACAGACAAATGGACATCTTTGATTGTCGGTGTGAATCTTGGTGGACTTGGAACGCTCATTGCCTCTATGGCAAGCTTGATTTCTTATAAACAAGTAGCACAAACTTACCCAGACAAAAAAGGAAACTATTTCCTGCAATTCACAGTTTATAGTCTCCTCTTCTTGTTTGCGTTATATGTAGTCGGTTAGTCTTTCATAGACTAGCCGATTTCTTTTAACCTTTTACAGCTTCTGCTGCAACACCCTTGATGATGTATTTCTATCCACATAAGTATACGATGATGATTGAAATTACTGTAAGCATAATACATGCCATCATAGGTCCCATCTCAACTTTTCCGTAGCTTTCGTGGAAATACTGAATCAACATAGGGATTGTTTTTATTCTTTAATATCAAATATCAATGTTGGAAGTAAGTAGTCATTCCATACCCACATTGCTTCCAAAATACCAATAGAAATCATCGTTGGCTTCTTCTACTTCGATAGGAATTGATTTTACAAATCCACAGAACATGAATACTGCAAGACCTGCACCAAATCCGAGATAAATAATCCAGATATTATATGGTGTGTTTAATTTCAATAACTTGGTTACTTTATCTTTCCTCTATTGGCATGAATTCTTCATGTTCCCCAACGTATTTGTAAGCAGGGCGAATAATCTTGCTTGCATTCAGCAATTCTTCCATGCGGTGTGCACTCCAGCCTGGCATACGGGCAATTGCAAAAATAGGTGTAAAGAGTTCCTGTGGAATTCCAAGCATTGTATATACAAATCCACTGTAGAAGTCTACGTTTGCACATACATTTTTAAATAATTTACGATGCTGCATGATCAGCTGTCCTGCAAGACGTTCTACTAATTCATACAGTTCAAATTCTTCCATCTGTCCTTTTTCTTCTGCCAGACTCTTTGCAAACTTTTTCAAGATTACTTCACGTGGGTCAGACAGTGTATAAACTGCATGTCCCATACCATAGATAAGTCCGCTGCGGTCAAACGCTTCTTTTCTCAGAATCTTTTTCAAATATTCTGCAACTTCTTCTTCATTCTTCCAGTCTTTTACATTCGCTTTGATATCATCAAACATATTCTGAACCTTCAAGTTTGCACCACCATGACGAGGTCCTTTCAAAGAACCAATGGATGCTGCTGCCGCAGAATAGGAATCTGTACCTGAAGAAGATACTACATGTGTGGTAAATGTAGAGTTGTTACCACCACCATGTTCTGCATGTAAGATTAATGCAATATCTAAAACTTTTGCTTCCAATTCTGTATAAATACCGTCTGGTCTTAACATCAAAAGAATATTTTCCGCAAGAGAAAGTCCCTTTTCAGGATTTCGAATGAATAACATCTGATTCTTACGGAAATGACAGTAAGAATGATAAGAGTATACCGCAAGCAATGGAAGTTTCGCGATTAACTCTAAAGACTGACGAAGTACATTTTCTGCAGAAATATCATCTGCATTTTTATCATAAGTATACAAAGACAGAATACATCTCTGCATCGCATTCATAATATTTTCACTGGATGCCTTCATAACAACGTCACGAACGAATCGATTACTGAGTGCCTGCATATCATACATAATGTCAATAAAGTTTCTTAATTCATCTTTATTTGGAAGTTTTCCAAAAATCAGAAGATATACTGTCTCTTCAAATCCGAATTTTCTTCCTTCTAAATTTTCTACGATGTCATTTACATTAATTCCCTGATAATACAATCTTCCTTCTGATGGAATCTGGCGACCATTCACCAGCTGGTGACCAGATACGTCTGAAATCTTTGTGAGTCCAGTTAAAACTCCTTTTCCTGCTGAGTCACGAAGACCACGCTTTACATCATATTCTACATAAAGGTTTGGATTGATCAAAGGTTGTTTTCTCAATTCCTTTTCTAATTCTTTTAAGTCTGCCTTGGTTACATCATTTTCATCCAATCCTAACATTTCAAAGTCTGCCATTTTTCTCTACCTCCGTTTTTTGTTATTCTATAAGGAATAGCTCCATAATCCTCTTATTTGATCTTGTATCTCCTGATACACCCATGTTTTCTCTGTATTTTTTATACTGAATGGATCATTCACAGTTACTTTGCCATTTTTATACGAAGTCAACACAATAAAATGTCCATCGTCTGTAAAATCGCCTTCTCCCACATTGCAAATGATTGGTTTCCCACTTTTCAATGTCTGGGCTACTTCATCTTCATCGATTCCACACTCAGATGCTTGAATTCCCCAGTGCTCCGGACCACCTTCCATCAGAGACCATAAACTGCTGTTGTCTTCCGTTACATATCCATGTTCCATCGCATACTGTGCAACGACGTTCGGTGTAATGCTTGCATCATCCTTAAAATACGAAACAATCATTGCCACACACGTTGGTCCACAACCACTTGCTGCAATCGTACTTGTCCCATATGGTGCATATCCCCAACGCTCGTCCCATTGGAGAAGCTTTGGAATCACTCCGGACTCAAATTCTTCTATCGTAGTTGCACAAGCTTCATCTTTCTTTTCAAGATAATGCTCAACAAAATCAACTGTTTCTGGATTTTTATCTAAAAGCCCTTGAATTTTCTTCGGGTACTTTTTCTCTTTTGCTTCTTTCCGTACTCGCTCTAATCGTTCTTCTTCTGTCTCCTGCAGTTTCGAATCTTCCATCCTTTCTTTTCGAGAATGTTCCGTCACCTTAGTCGCTGCAGTTTCCTCTTTCTTTTCTTGTAAGTGTGCTCGAATCAGACTCACTCCGGAAATTATAATTCCAACAAGTACAATCGCACACACGCAAAGTTGTCGTTTCACTTGCTGCTGCCGTTGTCGTTTCTTCAGATTTCTTCTTGAGTCTCTGATATGATTTTCTCTTTCGTTCATACACACCCCTCTTTCTGAAAAATTCCTGATATTTCATTATACTATAAAACATCAAAATCTGACAACTGCATAATGATACATATTTTCACTATTAAAAATAGAACACTTCCCTTTTTTGCACAAATGATTCATGGTATAATACCAACATTCATAATATTTTTATTCATAGGAGATGTTTTCATGAAACTAGCATTTTTAGATACAAAAGCAATTGGCGAAGACCTGGATCTTTCTGCCTTTCATTCACTTGGAGAGGTTGTCACCTATCCATTTACCTCTGTTTCACAAGCTTCTGAGCATATTCAAGACGCGGATGTCATCATTTTGAATAAACTCCCAATCAACGCAGATACCATTGGATCTGCTTCTAATTTAAAGCTTGTGTGTGTCACTGGAACTGGAACTAATCACCTGGACAAAGAGTATCTGGCTCAGCGAAAGATTGCCTGGCGCAATGTTGCTGATTATTCCACAGAATCTGTTGCTCAGCATACTTTTGCCATGCTTTTTTATTTGTTGGAAAATCTTCGATATTATGATGATTATGTAAAATCTGGCCGTTACATCAATGACACTTCTTTTACACATTATGAGAAAACTTTTTGTGAGATCAAAGGAAAGACTTGGGGAATCATCGGACTTGGGAATATTGGGCGACGTGTTGCTTCTATCGCAGAAGCATTTGGAGCAAATATAATCTATAGTTCTCCTTCTGGGAATCCGCCTCAGGATGGTTATCAGCAGGTACCTCTCGATACACTGCTTCAAAGCTCCGATATCATTTCCGTACACGCACCGTTAAATGCATATACAGAAAATCTTATCGATGCGGATGCCTTTGCAAAAATGAAACCGTCCTGCATCTTTCTAAATCTCGGACGCGGAGCAATTGTGGTAGAAGAGGCACTTATCTCTGCGCTCAATCAGAATAAGATCCGTGCAGCAGGATTAGATGTTATCTGTACCGAACCAATGGCTCCAGATTCACCTCTTCATCAGGTTATCGACCAGCAAAAGCTTCTGATAACCCCTCATGTAGCCTGGGCAAGCGTGGAATCTCGCACCAGACTCATGAATACAATTTATCAGCAGATTCAAGAATTTTTTGCTTAAATATTTTGTAAAACTCTTCGGGCATTTCCACTCCAGATTTTTTCAATCTGTGTTTCGGAAATGCCTTTTTTCTTTAAAGCATCCCACAGGAGATCCATCTTTCCAACTTTCGGAATATCTTCAATCATCATGCCGGAAAAACCATCAAAATCCGTCCCTATTGCTGGAAATTCACTTCCACCCACTCGAATCATATGAAGTAAATGTGCGATCATTTCTTCCACTCTGGACTCTTTCTTTTTTCCAAGAAATGTCCCATAGAAATTAAGTCCTGCCACGCCTCCTCGTTCTGCAAGGGCACGAATCATCTCATCCGTCAGATTTCTTGGATGTTTGCGAAGGGAGCGACAATTGGAATGTGACGCAAGAACTGTACAGTTCTTCTGTTCTAAAATATCCCAGAACGTTCCATCTGAAGCGTGAGACACATCCACAATCATCTTTTTCTCTGCCATATAGTCCATCACTTCTTTTCCAAATGGCTTCAATCCCTTTTTCATTACATCTGCGTCTCTGCTGTTTGGATGTCCCAGACAATTTTCATAATTCCACATTGGTGTAATGACGCGAATCCCACGTTCGTATAATGTTTCTAATCGCTCCATCTTCCCATTCAGAATTCCGCCCTCTTCTACCGTCAGTACCGCCGAAATCTTTCCTGCTGCCTTATTCGCTTCTAATTGTTCACTAGTTGTCGCAACTGCAAGTTCTTCTGGAAAAAGCTGGACTTCCCGCTCCATACAGTCGATCATCTGATGCACATGTTCATAGCATCCGTCATATCCTTGTTCCGGAAAATCTGGTAAATACGTATAACATGCAAATAGCTGAACTTCCGTCTTTGCTGTTCTCATCTCCGGAATGCTCACACACAACGTATTCTCATATAAATTTTCACCAGAATCTTTATTTACTAATTTACTTAACGTATCACAATGTAAATCAATCAAACTCATAAGTTTTCACCTCTCAACATAACTTATTATTACTATACGTCTAATTTCAAAAATAAGAAAGGAAATTTTATGAAACCTGTCATTGGTATTTCTGTTTGTGCTGAACACGACCAGCGTCAATTCGTGCCCGCTGCTTATCTTCATGCAATCTATGATGCAGGCGGCATACCGATTCTTCTTCCCTATCTCAAAGACTTTTCCGATTTTCAATACTTTCATGCCCTTTGTCATGGATTCTTATTTTGCGGTGGGGATGATTTGTCACCCTTATTATTTGGAGAAGAACTGCAAACGGATCGTTCCTATACAGATTATCCCTTTGATTCTTATCAGGTGAATTTTATGCGTTTCCTACTTCAAAAACAAGTTCCGCTTCTTGGAATCTGTCGTGGAATGCAGGTATTAAATGTTGCCTCAGGAGGAACATTGTATCAAGACCTTTCCCTCTTTCCTGACACCCACCTTACCCACATGCAGTCCACTTCCTCTCGTTCTGAAGTCAGCCACAAGATCTCGGTTCTTCCATCCACACGTTTATATGACTTATTAGGCCCTTCCGCTTTTGTAAATTCCTATCATCATCAAGGGATTCATCAACTTGGAGCCAATCTCCTTGCTGCTGCCCATAGTTCTGATGGACTGATTGAAGCAATCGAATACAAAAGCAACACCTTTGTCATAGGGGTTCAATGGCATCCAGAATGTCTCTATCCTTCCAATTCAGCCATGAGAAATATTTTTATTTCTTTTGTGAATTCCACACAAAAAGGGCAAGGATAATTCCCTGCCCTGTCATTCCTATAACTTTTCAGAATCTAATACAATTGTAAATGGTCCATCATTGATCAAGCTTACTTTCATATCAGCACCGAATTCTCCGCGTTCCACAACCGGAACCTGTTCTTTACATTTTGCAATAATATATTCGTACATATCAGATGCCATCTCTGGCGCACCTGCTTCTATAAAGCTTGGTCTGTTTCCTTTTTTACAGTTTGCATACAATGTAAACTGGGAAATTAACAGAAGTTCACCTCCAACTGTTTCTAAAGAAAGATTTGTCTTTCCATTCTCATCTTCAAAGATGCGAAGTCCTAACATCTTCTTCACCATCTTATCCGCAATTTCCTTTGTATCTGTGTCACTGACACCGATCAGAACCATAAAGCCCTTACCAATCTTTCCTAAGCTTTTTCCATCTACTTTTACTTCACTTTCTAACACTCTCTGTATCACAAACTTCATGATTTTTCCTCCCTCTTCTTCTCAGGTAATTGTGCCAATATGATTGCACTAAACATTAAGACGCATCCCACAGACTCTCGCACCGATAATTTTTCTCCTAGCACTACCCATCCTGCTAATACCGAAAAGCAGGATTCCAAACTAAGTAGCAATGAAGCAATCGCCGGATTCACATTTTTCTGTCCAATAATCTGAAGTGTGTATGCCACACCACTGGATAATACTCCCGCATACAGCAATGGTCCCAGACCTTCCAGTATATCTCCCCATCTTGGAACCTCCAGCCCAAACATAAACGGAAGTGATACCACACCACATACAAAGAACTGGATGCAAGACATCTTTACACCATCTACTTTCGGCGAAAAATGATCAATAACTAAAATGTGAATTGCATACACAATCGCACATAAGAAAATGTATCCGTCTCCAAGTTCTACAGAAAAAGATTCTGTCAAACATAAAAAGTAAAGTCCCAGTAACGACAGCACCACTGCTGCCCACACTTTCCATCCAATCTTTTTTCTCAGGAAAATTCCAAACAGTGGAACAATAATAATGTAACATGCCGTAATGAACCCAGCTTTCCCAGTTGTCGTATACTGCATTCCAATCTGTTGAAGGCTGCTGGCCACAAATAAGCACATACCGCATGCAACGCCTCCAACCAGCAAATCTTTCTTTGTTCCACTGATATTCTCTGGTTCCCCATTTACCTTATTCAGGAACAAAATACATGGTACTAATGCTGCCGCACCAATCAAGTTTCTGACTCCATTGAACGTAAATGGTCCTAAATGATCCATTCCAACACTTTGAGCAACAAACGCAGTTCCCCAAATAAAGGAGGTCAGAAGTAACATCAATGCATTCTTCGGTTTCATAGTTTTCATCCCTTCCGTACAACTTCACGATACACCCTCCCGGATGCACTCGATATCGCCCATTATAGCACATTTGTCATATTCGGGACACTATAAAATTACTTTCTTTTCTTTCTTCCGTAAATTCCAATATACAATGCGATTGCCACTCCAAGACACAGAAGCTCAGATACTACGGACGCATACCAGATGCTTTCTCCGCCAAACAAACTTACCACAGCTACGACACTGATCACAAGTGTAATAAATCCTCTTCCAAGTGCAATAATAATTGCTGGTATTGTCTTCTCAATCGCTGTAAAGAATCCTGCAATCACGATATTATATCCAACTACTAAGAATGAAAGGATAAAGATTTTCAATACCTTTACTGTATACGCAGATAACTCTACTAACTCTTTTGAAATAAATGCATGTACAAATACTTTAGAAATCAAGCAGCAGAAAGCAAACGCTCCAATCGATGTTGCAAACACCATGATCACTTCGTATTTCAAAAGTTTCTTACATTTCTGAGGTTCTTTCTTTCCATAATAGTAACTGATCAATGGCTGGCATCCCTGTGCTACTCCAATCATCGTCATCACAAAAATAGAATTCAAATATGCAATCACAGAATAGCTGACAAGTGCATCTTCATTCAGACAGCGAATAATTGCCTGGTTAAATACAAATGTGATTACTCCTGCAGACAATTCTGTAATTCCAGATGGGAATCCATTCTTCGCTTCGTGAAGAATCTGACCAGGATGGAATTTAAATTTGCAAAATTTAATTGATCCTTTTTTTCCAAGAAAATGAACTAAGTACAACAGAATAACTGCTGCCTGTGACATTCCTGTAGCAAATGCAGCTCCCCACACACCTTTGTGAAATACCATCACCAAAAGGTAGTCCAAGATACAATTCAATACCACTCCTATCATTACAATGATTGTTGCAAGCTGTGGATATCCGTCGGTACTGATTAAAATTTCAAATGTATAGGATAAAATAAAGCAAATAGCAAATGGAGCCAATGTTCCAATATATTCTTTTACGTATGGCATCGTATGCTCTGTTGCTCCCAGGAATGTGCAAACTGCCTCTAGATTGCACATTGCAAAAATCGTAAATAAAATCGCAAGTACACTTAATACCATAATGTTCTGTGAAAACACTTCTTTTGCACGCTGTACATTTTTCTGTCCAAACAACATTGCAATAATGGTAGATGTTCCAACTGCGAATGTCAGTGATGTCGCAAACATTCCACTCACAAATGGCGAAGAAATATTAACTGCTGCCAATGCAGTCTCAGAAACACCTCTCGCCACAAACATTGCATCCACCATGGTGTACAGCGCAAATACCCACTGTGATATAACCGATGGAATTATAAATTTAAAAAAGTCTTTCTTTAATGATTTTCCTTCTAAGCTCATAATTTACTCCTTTTTCTCATCTCTCTTCTCATATATCCTAAACCTTGGTATAATACTAAGGTCAAGTAATTTTCGAAATTTTAATTTGTATTTCAGGGAGGATTACATTACCTATGAAAAATTATTATAAAATCAGTGAAATCTCCAAACTCTACAACATCGGAGTAGATTCTCTCCGCTATTATGAACGCCTTGGTATCCTCACCCCAAGACGTGACACCAATGGCTATCGTCTCTATGACCTTGGTGATCTTTACAAACTTAATATCATTCGCGATCTTAGATCTATTGATTTCTCTATGGCACAAATAAAAGATTATCTGGATCAGCAAAGTATCGCCAACACTTTGGAACTCCTTCACAAAGAACAACTGTTTCTTCAAGAAAAACTAGAAGAAATCCATACGAAGCAAGAAATTCTCACGGAACGAATCACTGCACTCAAAGAAAGCTGCCAAATACCAACTGGTGTCTTTCAGATTAAAGAGCTTCCATCACGCTTCTGTGTCCGTTTAAATGAATATATTACTCGAGACGAGCAAATGGATGTTCTCATCAAAAAACTGCACCAAAAGCATGAAGATAAGATTCGTGATTTAGGAAATCTCGACATCTGCGCATATTTTTCCATGGAAGATGTCAAAAAAGGCAAAGCAAATGTCTATAATTCTGTCTTTTTCATTTTAGATCAAGACACTTCCGACTATGATTTCGAACTGCCTGCCGGACAATATCTTTCTTGCTATTACCGCGGAGACTACTCTCAAAACGCGGTACGTGTCCAAGAACTCTTTGTCTATGCAAAGGAGCATCATCTTGAAATTATTGGTGATCCTTTCGAAACTTACACCATTGACAATCGTGACACCATCATTACTCAAGAATTTTTAACGGAGATTCAAATGCAAGTCATCCTATAAGTACTTCTATCTTTTCTCCCCACCACAGCATTAGGAAAATCCCTGTGCATAGTGCAGGGCCTAATGCAAGTTCTTCATTACGCACAAAATCTTTTCTAACTACTTTTACGAGAATCTCACAGCCTGCAATAAGAATTCCTATTCCAAACGCATAAATGTTCCATTTAGCGCCAAGCAAAAGTCCACTCGCTGCCAGTAGTTTTATATCGCCACCGCCAAAACTTCCCCAGGCAAAAACTGCAATCACCAGTAGCGGAACACTTACAGAAAAGATTCCTAAAATCTGACTCATTGCTATCCCCTTCATTTCAAGCCACATTTTCACCAAAATGAGAAGAGACAAAATTCCGATCCATTGATTTGGAATTATTTTCTTATGAAAATCTATCCATCCTATTTTCACCAACACAATACTGAGCATTAGATTCATTTTTTTCGTCCTCTCCGTGTAAATTCTTATCTATTTCACATATCGATATATTCCATATTTCAATTTCACATTTACGTTTAAAGTGTTATACTGTAAGAAAGGATACAAGCAGGAGGCAAGTAATGTTAGAACAAATTTTAAAACAACCTGGATTCATCTATGATATCAATGGAACATACTATTATCTTGGAAAATGGATTTGCAAAGAATGTACAGATGTTAATGAAAGCGACTGTGTTGTTATGTACAATATGTGCCGCGACAATGGCGAAGAAGCGAACACAAATCTTTATTTCCAAAAGATTCGTGCACACGCTGATTTTGCACTGGAAGTTCCTTACAATCCAGTAAAGATTCGTGAAGATATGACATCTATTCTATCATCTCTTTCAGAAAATGCAAGTCACTCTTTAGAAAAGCAACTTTCAAACTTTACAGAAGACCTTGCAAAATATTGTGGTTAATTTTTTTTATAAAATAAGGAAGGAATCGGAGTAGCACCTGATCCTTCCTTGTTTTTTATTTATTAACAAATACACGTGGCACACGATCGCTGATAGAACACAAAATTTCATAATTAATGGTATCACAACGTTCTGCCATCTGCTCAACCGTAATATTTTCATTATCCCAAATTACCACTTCATCTCCAGCTTCCACACCTTCTACTTCTGTCACATCTGCCATAAAGCTGTCCATGCAGATTTTTCCAATAATCGGTACTTTCTTTCCTTTGACCATAACTTCCCAACCATTTGAAAATGTTCTGCGAAATCCGTCTGCATACCCAATCGGAATCGTTGCTACTTTCGTTTCTTTCTCTGTAACAAAACTTCTTCCATATCCAATGCTGGTTCCTTCTTTTACTTCTTTCAAAAAAGAAATTTTCGCTTTCAAAGACATGATTGGTTTCAAATCAATTTTTTCTGTTGTATCTTCAGCCGCTGCATATCCATAAAGAATGATTCCCGCTCTGACAAGATTGAAATACGAATCCGGATGATTTACAATTCCATTTGACGCTGATGCATGGATATATTTCAAATCTCCCAGAATCTCTTTCGCCGTCTCAACTGCAACCTGAAAAGAATGTAACTGATTTGCAGTATATCGATCGTCAATATCTGCAGATGAGAGATGTGTATAGATTCCTTCCACCTTCACATTTTCCGGCAATGAATTGATATATCGTCCTACCTTATATGGATGTACACCAGTTCTTCCCATTCCCGTACCAATCTCAATATGAATTTTTACAGGTTTCTCAGTTTGTCCTAATTGTTCTGCAAAATGATAGGAACTGATCCCCACAGTTATATCATAATCAATAATCTTATCAATTTCAGTCTCAAATGGCTGATTCAAGACAAAAATTTCTTTTTGGTAACCTAACTGTCGTATCATTACCCCCTCATCTACATTTGCAACCGCAACAATTTGAAATTGATTTAAAATGTCCAATCTCTTATTAATATAAGAGCCATATGCATTTGCCTTTATTACTGGCATAATCGTTACATCCGTTCCAATTTTTCCCCGAATCATTGAAAGATTATGCTCTAAATTTGAAAGATTTACTTCCATAACAACCGGTCTCGTCACTTGTAAGTTTTCCATGAATCTTCTGTACTCCTTTCAACTCGTTGCATATTTTGCTATATAACAAAAAAACCAGAAAACGTTAACTTCAACGCCTTCCAGTTCTTCTTAAACAGGGGATGAGGGAATCGAACCCCCACCAAAGGTTTTGGAGACCCCTATCATACCACTTGACCAATCCCCTATGTGCTTGACACCATATGAATATATCATAGAATCCAGATAGTGTCAACAATATTTTTAATATTTTTCAAAAAAATATTTCTAAAGTTCTAAATCTAAGCAGTCATTCGCATCTTTTTAAACACTTTCAATAAAATATTTCCCAATGCAAGAACTAACACAGCTGCTGCAATTGCTTCCGGAACTCCTGATGCAGTTATTGTTCCCATAATCAATCCCCATACTGCACTCACTGCTACTTCTTTCGCATCCGCATATTGCTGTGCAAATAACAAGTAAATACTTACCATTACTGTTACTGTATTCACCAAGGAACCTAGAAATCCAACAACCGGAAGTGCAATTGCCTGATTCATTTTCACTTTTCTAAATAAAATCCACAACCAACCTGCTGCAACGCCAATAAGTGTTCTACATCCTACAGAAACCCAAATTGCTTTTATTGCTCCAAGAATACCTGTTGTACTCATGAATGGAGAAAATGCGAAAGACAACAATGTTGGTGCTATTGTATTACTAATCAACGAACATACGCCAAATACAAATCCAAGGATTGCTCCTGCAGATGGTCCCAACAAAATTGCACCAATAATTACTGGAATATGTACAGTTGTCGCCTTAATGATTGGAAGCTGAATCATTCCAAGCGGAGTATTCGCCAGAACAACTACAATTGCTGCCATAAGTGCAACACTCACCATCCAACTGGTATCATGTTTCTTCTGTTTCATTATTTAACTACCTCCTTGTTATCATTCCCTCACACGGGATACAATACAATTACGTTCCCAATTATA
>CAZPZR010000010.1:0-39705 GCA_964591105.1 uncultured Lachnospiraceae bacterium
GACACGAAAACCATATTGGCAGCTTACGGATATGAACGGTATGAGATTTCTAACTATGCAAAAAAAGGATATGCGTGCCAACATAATCTGGGGTACTGGAGCAGGACAGAATATTTGGGAATTGGTCTGGGAGCGGCCTCGCTTGTGAATAACTGTCGATGGACGGAAGGCGAGGAGAAAGAAATTCTGACCCGAGAGGAACAGATGGAGGAGTTTATGTTTCTTGGGCTTCGCAAAATTCAGGGAGTTTCAGAAGCAGAATTTCAGGATCAGTTTGGCGTATCCATGGAAAGTATTTATGAAAATGTCTTGAAAGAAATGGTACAAAAGGCACTGATCGAACGAGAAAATGGCTGGGTGCGATTGACAGAAAAAGGCATCGATGTAAGTAACTATGTGATGAGTGAATTTCTTTTATAAAAATGAGAATTTTAATTTTCTTTTAATCTTCCTTCGCTATGATTAGCTCATAAAGAAAGAGACACGAAAAGAAAGGAGCTTATCATATGAAGAAAAGAAGATTATTAGCAATGGCATTAAGTGCAGTTTTATTGGTAGGAAGTCTGGCTGTATTACCAACACATGCAGCAGGAACGATTCGAAGAGTAGGAAGTAAAACAAGGACTGTAACTGTTGGAAAAGAATTCGAACTTGAAGTGAGAAGAAATGGAATTAGTGAAAATAACCTGCGTTGGAGTATCGGAAATACTTCCATCGTGAAATTCGAGGACAATGACCGTTATGATGATGAAGTGGATCTGAAGGCAGTGAAAGCAGGAACAACAAAAGTAACATGCAAGAATCTGATTACAGGCGGAAAAATCACATACACAGTAACTGTAAAGGAAGCAAAGAAATCCTACTATATTTCAAGAGTCGGCAAGAAAAATAGAAGTGTTGAAGTGGATGATGACATTGAACTGAGAGTGAAAAAAGGCTCTGGTTTGAAGAACAGACAAGTAAAATGGACAATTGCTGACACAAGTATTCTTAGATTTGATGATGGTGACAGATATGGTGCAGAAGTTGAGGTAGAAGGCTTGAAAAAAGGAACAACAAAGGTAACATGCCATAATCTCTACACAGGTGGAAAAATCACATATACAGTGAAGGTTGTACCGGATTACGACTAAAAATAAAAGGATGCGCGAGCATCCTTTTTGTGTTACGTATTAAATTTTAAATACAATTCCTACAACTGCGCCAGCTACAATCCAAATTAATGGATGCAGTTTCCCGAGTTTTTTAATTTGCAGGAGCAGGAAGGTGACGACACATACAAGAATACTTGTATACTGAAGCTGTGTGACACCATTTTCTACAGTAACCAGTGCAATTTTCAAAAGTTCCCATACTGCATATCCAATCAGTGCGGCTACTACTGGGCGAATTCCGTAGAAAGCACCTTTTACCATTGGATTTTCACTAAAGTTTTCAAGAAACTTGGCAATCAATACAATGATAATCAGTGCAGGTGCAGTTAAAGAAAGTGTTGCAACAAGTGCTCCAGGGACACCAGCTGCCTGATATCCGGCATACGTAGCCATATTGATTCCAACAGGTCCGGGAGTACTCTCGCTGATGGCAACCATGTTTGCTAGTTCGCTGGCAGTGTACCAGTCATACTTGGTCGTAAGATCCATAAGGAAAGGAAGGGTAGCCATACCGCCTCCAACGGAAAACAGACCAATCTTAAAAAATTCAAATGCTAAGGAAAGATAAATCATTGCTGTTTCCCTCCTTTTTTCTTCACCACGATACCGATGACTGCAGCCAGTACGATGATGAGTGCTGTTGGGATTGGTGTAAAACATGCCATCACAAATGCGGCTACAAATAGCAGTCCGCCAATCCAATCTACAATCCCTTTCTTGGCCATTGTAACAACTGTGTTAAGCATCAGTGCACAGACAACGACACGAATGCCGGCAAGTGCATGGACGACAACGGGAAGATTGATAAAATTCTGTAAAATTGATGCAATCAAACAAATGATGACAATCGAAGGAGAAATAATTCCTAATGTAGCAAACACGCCACCGATGAAACCAGCCTGCTTATATCCCACGTAAGTTGCTGTATTGACAGCGATGATACCAGGAGTACACTGACCAATCGCATACATATCAAGAATCTCTTCTTCCGTACACCAGTTACGGTCTTCGACGATTTCGCGCTGGAGCATAGGGAGCATGGCAAGCCCGCCACCGAAAGTTAATCCTCCAACACGAAAAAAACTAGCGTATAAATCGCATAATTTTCGAATGTTCATAATTCTTAGGTCCTTTCGTAAAATTTATAATAATCGGGTCATGATCATGGCATAGATTTCCTGGCTTTTCTTTGTCCAGTTGTTAGAAACCGTCTCAGCCTCTGCTTCGGTAGGAACCGTGATTGTAAGATCAATCAAAGGTGCTTCATGCTCAATGACCTGACAGCGAACAGAATATTCGTGATTTGGATTCTGATAGTAATCCGCTTTCACAGCGACTTCGTTCTTAAGTTCATACTTTTTGTTTTTAAGAAATGTATTAATATCTTCCTGAATTGCTGGAGAAATATCATTTTTGAAAAAGGTGATTGTCTGCTCGCCTTCTTCGGTTAAATGGTAGAAGGTACGACTGTGAGTCGCTTCTTCGTGGATAAATCCAGAGTCTCCCAATTCGGAGAGTGCCTGCTGGAGTGTAAAATAATTCGTGTATCCTTCGTTCAGGATAAACTCGGATATCTGAGAATTGGTCAATGGGAAATCGACCTTATCCAACATATATAAAATGATTAATTTGTAAAGTTTCAATGCTTCTGCCATAGATATTACAACTCCTTTCCCTGCCAGATGTCATTTTTCTTAAAATATGCCTGCATCTGATTGAGGACATATCGTTTATTCCCACTCCACAAAGGAGCAATTAACAGTGATTTCGGACCATCCCCGGTCAAACGGTGGATGACTAGATCCTGCCTTAGATTACAGAGACACATGGATAGAAGATCAAAATATTCTTCCATGGACAAAACCGGGAAGGGAGATGCCTGATAATAATCTGCAAGATCTGTATCTGTTAATATGTGTAATAATTGAAGCTTTATGCCTTGGACATCCTGCCGGTTTAAGTAGTGAATCGTGTCTTTTAACATCTCACGATTTTCTCCGGGAAGTCCAAGAATCGTGTGAGCAATCACAGTGATGTTGCGTGCACGCAGATTCTGAACAGCTTCCTCAAAGACAGGAAGTGGATAGCCACGACGGATAAACTGGGCAGTTGATTCGTGAATCGTCTGCAGTCCAAGTTCTACCCATACCGGTTTGATTGTATTTAGCTCAGCAAGAAGCTCTAATACTTCATCGCCTAGACAATCTGGTCTTGTGGCAATGGACAGAATCCGTATCTCCGGATGCTGAATAGCTTCTGTAAATACCGCACGCAAATATTCAACAGGTGCATACGTATTGGTATAGGCCTGAAAATATGCGATATAAGAAGAACCTGTCTGTTTTTTCGCTACAAGCTGCTTTCCCGCTTCAATCTGCTCGGTGATAGAAAGCTTGACATCTGCTGCAAAGTCTCCGGATCCTCCGCGACTGCAAAAAATGCATCCACGCGTACCGAGAGAACCATCACGATTCGGACAAGTCATGCCGGCGTTCAATGAAATCTTATACAATTTTTCACCATAAGTCTGCTTGAGATAATAATCAAGAGAATAGTATCTTTTTTCGCCCCAACGTGTCATCTTTTTATTCCTTTTGTATAAATTGGGATATAATATTTCGTGATTATTATCATAGCATTAGTAGAAAAGCAAATCAATAAAGAAAATGCTTTCAAAATTGAAATATTTGTAGTATAATCATTCTGTATTTCAAGATATGTCAATTCAGACTAAGGTTCCCATTGTTATGGTTTTATTTTTTAAATATGAAAGAAGGAAGTAAAAGATGAGAGAAAAATATGAGTCTTTACCGTTAGCGACATTAAAGGAACTGGCGAAAACAAGAGGAATAAAAGGAATTTCAACTGTGAAGAAAGCAGAACTTGTTGAGCTGATGTTACAAGAAGATGAAAAAGAGAAAAAAGCAAATCGAGATAGAGTGAAAGAATTATCTGCAAATACTGGAGATAAAGAGATCCACGATATTGACAGGCTGGATAGTGGAATCAAAGCATGTGGAATTCTGGAAGTGCTTCAGGAGGGATTTGGATTCATCCGAAGTGCTAACTATCTTCCGGGAGAGAATGATATCTATGTATCTCCATCACAGATTCGAAGATTTAATCTGAAGACAGGTGATATCCTGGAAGGGAATACAAGAATCAAGACGCAGCAGGAAAAGTTCAGCGCATTACTTTATTTGACAAAGATTAATGGAATTGATCCAATGATCGCAATGAAGCGAGGCAATTTTGAAGATATGACTCCAATTTTCCCAAACGAGAGAATGCGATTAGAAGGAACAGGAAAGTCCAACACATCTATGAGAATTATGGACCTTTTATCTCCAATTGGAAAAGGTCAGCGTGGAATGATCGTATCACCACCGAAAGCAGGTAAGACAAGCCTTTTGAAACAGGTGGCTTTGTCCGTAAGAAAGAATAATCCAGAAGTACATCTACTTATTTTATTAATTGACGAACGTCCAGAAGAAGTTACAGATATCAAAGAAGCAATTGAGGGAGAAAACGTAGAAGTGATCTATTCTACATTTGACGAATTACCAGAACATCACAAACGTGTATCTGAGATGGTAATTGAGCGTGCAAAACGTCTGGTTGAACACAAGAAAGACGTTATGATTCTCCTTGATAGTATTACAAGACTTGCCCGTGCATACAACTTAACAGTACCACCATCAGGTCGTACATTGTCCGGTGGTCTTGACCCGGCAGCTCTTCATATGCCGAAGCGTTTCTTCGGTGCGGCAAGAAATATGCGTGAAGGTGGAAGCCTTACGATTCTTGCAACAGCCCTTGTTGATACAGGAAGCAAGATGGATGATGTTGTATATGAAGAGTTCAAAGGAACTGGTAACATGGAATTAGTACTGGATAGAAAACTTTCTGAAAAGAGAATCTTCCCGGCAATTGATATTCCAAAGTCAAGTACAAGAAGAGAAGACTTACTGCTTACTCCAGAAGAGAAAGAAGCGGTAGATCATATGCGTCGTGCATTAAATGGTATGCGCTCTGAAGAGGCAGTAGATAATATTCTGAATATGTTCAGCAGAACAAAAAATAATGAAGAATTAATTCAGATGGTAAAAAAGACGAAAATCATCTAGACAAGATGAAAATTCTATGATACAATGTGAAAGCTGTTTAGAAAAAAAGCGACCTATATCGCGGTTGGGACCGCGAAAAAATAAAGAAGAGGTGAAAATCATGAGAGAAGGAATCCATCCAAAATATTATCAGGCAACAGTAACTTGTAACTGTGGTAACACATTCGTAACAGGATCTACAAACGAAGATATCCACGTAGAAATCTGTTCTAAATGTCATCCATTCTACACAGGACAGCAGAAAGCAACTGCAGCTCGCGGACGTGTAGATAAGTTCAATAAGAAATACGGAATGACTAAATAAGATTGCAAGTATCGGGTTGAGGTTTCAAAAATCTCAACCCTTTTATGATATAAGGAGAAAATATGAAATCATCAAATATAGGCGGTCAGGCTGTGTTAGAAGGCATCATGATGAAACATAAGAGCGACTACGCGGTTGCAGTCAGAAAACCTGACGGTGAGATTGTCGTTCAGAAGGAAACATACAAGAGTGTGATTCCATACGAGAGCCTGACAAAGATTCCATTTATCCGTGGGGTATTCAATTTTGTAGATTCTATGGTACTTGGAATGAAGACATTGTTATATTCGGCAGAATTTTACGAAGATGATGATACACAGACAGAAGTGCTGTCGGAGGAAGAAGCGAAGAAGCAGGAAAAAAAGGAAAGCATTGCGATGGGAGCAACGGTTGCATTTTCCGTAGTAGCAGCAATTGCTATTTTTATGGTTCTGCCATACTTTTTATCTTCGCTGTTAAAGCCACTGATTGCTTCTTACTTTGTGAGAACAGTCATTGAGGGATTTGTAAGAATTGGGATTTTTGTTGTGTATATCGTACTGATTTCCCGCATGGAGGATATTCAGAGAACTTATATGTATCATGGAGCAGAGCATAAGTGCATTAACTGCATTGAGCATGGATTGCCGCTGACGGTTGAGAATGTGAAAAAAAGTTCCAGACAGCATAAGCGTTGTGGAACAAGTTTCTTATTCTTCGTACTTGCAATCAGCATTATCCTGTTTATGATCATTCGTGTTGAATCACCAGCGATGCGTGTACTTGTTCGTATTTTACTGCTTCCAGTAATTGCTGGAATTTCTTATGAAGTTTTAAAACTGGCAGGAAACAGTGATAACTGGCTGGTGAATTTGCTTAGTAAGCCAGGACTTGGAATACAGAAACTGACAACAAAAGAGCCAGATGAACAGATGATTGAAGTTGCAATACAGGCAGTAGAAGCAGTATTCGATTGGAGAGCATATGAAGCAGAAAACTTTGGAACTTCAGAAACTTTATAGAGAAGGTGCAGAGATTCTTGCGAAGGCAGGGATTGAGGAAGCTACACTGGATGCCTGGTATTTGTTAGAATATGCGACAGGAATTAGTAAGGCATCTTATTTTGGGAATCCATACCGTGAGATTGAACCCTCTCAGGCAGAACAGTATGAAAGCTATATTCAGAGACGAAGTGAGAGAATTCCATTGCAGCACATTACTGGCAGTCAAGAATTCATGGGATATAACTTTGAAGTGAATGAACATGTGTTGATTCCAAGACAGGATACAGAGTGCCTGGTAGAAGAAGCGTTACGCTTTGTAAAATCAGATATGAAGATCCTGGATATGTGTACAGGTTCTGGATGCATTCTGCTCAGTATCTTGAAGATGGCAGCAGAACGCAAGAAACTCAGTGGGATTCAGGGAACAGGTGTGGATATCTCGCCAGAAGCTTTAAAAGTAGCAGGAAAAAATGCTGAAAGGCTACAGATAGAAGCCAACCTGCTTCAAAGTGATTTGTTTGAACATGTAGGAGAAGAGAAATATTCTATGATTGTTTCGAATCCACCATACATTCGAACAAAGGTAATTGAAGAACTGCAGGATGAAGTAAGACTTCACGACCCATGGATTGCATTAGATGGGAAAGAAGACGGCCTTTATTTTTATAGAAGAATTATAGAAAAAAGTATAGAACATCTTACAGACGGTGGTATGTTATTGTTTGAAATCGGTCATGACCAGGGTGAGGAAGTGTCTGACTTGATGAAAAAAGCAGGATATCAAGAGGTTGCTGTAAAAAAGGACTTGGCAGGACTTGACCGAGTTGTTATTGGGATGTACAATGAAAAATAGTGCAAAGAAGAGATTTGTGTTAATTGAGGAGGAAAAACGATGTTTGACAGATTAGAAGATTTGCTCATTCGCCTTGAAGAAGTATTAAGCGAACTTCAGGAACCAGATGTTGCAAGTGACATGAACAGATTCCGTAAGCTTATGAAAGAACAGAATGAACTGACTCCTATTGTGGAAGCATATAAGGAATATAAAGCTTGTAAAGAGACAATCGAAGATAGTCTTCAGATGCTGGAAGAAGAGTCCGATGAAGAGATGAGAGAACTGGCAAAAGAAGAATTAAACGAAGCGAAAGACAGAGTAGAAGAATTAGAAAAAGAATTGAAGATTCTTCTTCTTCCAAAAGATCCAAACGATGAGAAGAACGTTATGGTAGAAATTCGTGCAGGTGCTGGTGGAGATGAAGCAGCACTCTTTGCAGCTGAAATTTATCGTATGTATCTACATTACGCAGAAGGACGCCGTTGGAAAGTAGAATTGGTAGAATGTGAAGAAATCGGTATCGGTGGTATGAAGAATGTTACATTTATGATCACTGGTCAGGGCGCATATTCTGTTATGAAGTATGAATCCGGTGTACACCGCGTACAGCGTGTACCTGCAACAGAATCCGGCGGACGTATCCATACATCTACAATTACAGTAGCTGTAATGCCTGAGGCAGAAGATGTTGATATTCACATTGATGAAAAAGATATTCGTATCGACGTAATGCGTGCATCAGGAAATGGTGGACAGTGTGTCAACACAACAGACTCTGCAGTTCGTCTGACACATTACCCAACTGGAATCGTAATCTACAGCCAGACAGAAAAGTCACAGCTTCAGAATAAAGAAAAAGCATTCGCACTCCTGCGTGCAAAATTGTATGATATGGAATGTCAGAAACGTCAGGATGCAGAGGCAGAAGCAAGAAGAAGCCAGATTGGTACTGGAGACCGTTCCGAAAAGATTCGAACATATAACTTCCCACAGGGACGTGTTACAGACCACAGAATCGGACTTACATTATACAAATTAGATAAGATTATGAATGGAGACATTCAGGAAATTATTGATGCATGTATCGCAGCAGACCAGGCAGCAAAACTTGCAAATATGAATGAATAATTGACAGATAAAGAGCTTACCAGATTTGCTTGCAAAACTTGGTAGGCTTTTTTGATACAATGAAAAGGAGTGGAAATGAATATGAGAATACAAACTGTTCAAGGAGATATTACTGTTCAAAAAGATGTGGAAGCAATCGTAAATGCTGCAAATACAAGTTTGCTTGGAGGAGGCGGTGTAGATGGAGCGATTCATCGTGCAGCTGGACCAGAGTTGCTGAAAGAATGCAGAGGGTTAAACGGCTGCAATACGGGAGAAGCAAAGATTACAAAAGGATATAATCTTCCATGTAAGTATGTGATTCATACAGTGGGACCTATTTACAAAGGTGGAAATCATAAGGAGGCAGAATTACTTCGAAATGCTTATTGGAATTCATTGCAGCTTGCGGTGGAACATGGAATTCGAACGATTGCATTTCCTTCTATTTCAACAGGCGTTTACAGCTATCCTTTGGAAGAAGCTGCAGAGATTGCAGTTGACACTGTGAGAAAATTTTACAAAGAACATGTTGAGGATTTGGACTATGTGAGATTTGTATTATTTGATCCAAAAACACGAAAAGCATATGATGATGCAATTGTAAAATTCAGTGTTAAAGGTGAATAGAGTTATGAAAGAACGAACAGAAATCAGTATGCAATTATATCAGATTATGCTGGAGCGAGGCTATCCGGAAAATTTATGTGATCTGGTGACACGCAATCTGAATACAGACTATACGGCAACAAGAATGATAAAATATCTTTCACACTATTCGCATCTCCCTGATGTGGAAGTTGTAGATGAGATGCTTGCAATTCTCAGTGATCGTAATGCAATCATGAAAAAGAAAGAGGCAGAGCAGGCACAGGCGAAGCTGAATGAAATCTATCGTTTTGGACTGGATATTGAATAGAAACATAGGAAGATACGGGGAATTAAACGGATGTCAATTCCAGATTTGAAAAAGGAAATTCTGGAATTACAGTATGGAGTAAAAGGAATTGTCGAAAAGAAGAAGGCAGAGTTTGAAAGAACATTTCAGGTAAGTATTGCATGTGGAGTTGCACTGTGCATTGTGGGAGTGATTCCATTGGTTGTAGCAGGTGGACTCAATGCCAATGATTTCCAGCTTTGTTGTTTTGTGGGTGTATTGTTAGCCTGTATTGCGATAGGTGTGTACTTATTTGTTGCTGCTGGTTTGGTGTGGGACAGTTATAGTAAACTGCTTCAGGAAAAGGAATATACGCCTGATAAAAAACGGGAAAATAAGAAGCTGAGCTTCCTTCCGGGAATTTACTGGTGCACAATTACTGCAATTTATCTTTGGATATCACTATCTAATAATAATTGGGACCGAAGTTGGATTATTTGGCCGGTGGCAGGAGTTGCATTTGCGGCGATTATGGGAGTTGCGAGTGCGGTTGTGAAGAAAATAGAATAAGAAAGGAAATCTCAATCTTGAGATTTCCTTTCTTTTGTTATAAACTGATAGAGTTAAAGAGTAATTTATCGGGGAGAATTGATAAAGCATAAATGGAGGAGTATTTATGAATTTTGAAAAAAGGGTTATATCATCAGTGCTTGCTGTTGCAATGGCATGCGCATTATGTGTATCTTCGGTATTGGCAGAAGATCACAAAGGGGAGAATAAAAACGTAGATGTAATGTTTTTGCATGATACACATTCTCATCTGAGTTCCTTTGAAACAGTTGAAGATGGGAAGAATCAGACATTAGGTGGATTTGCAAAGATAAAAACATTGATTCAGGAACAAAAAGAGGAAAATCCGGACACACTATTGTTAGATGCTGGTGATTTCTCCATGGGGACATTAATTCAGGTTGCATATGCAGATGAAGCATCTGAAATCCGCATGCTGGGAGAACTTGGCATGGAGGCAACAACTTTTGGTAATCATGAGTTTGATTACAAGGCACAGGGAATGGCGGATATGCTGACCAATGCGGTGAAAAGTGGTGACTCTCTTCCAGAACTTGTAGTCTGCAACGTGGACTGGGATAAGATGGAAGAAGAAGGCTTGGATGAAGATCAGAAGCTCTTAAAGGAAGCCTTCGAAACTTATGGAATTAAAGATTACATTGTGTTAGATAAAGGGGATGTCAAAGTCGCTGTTACAGGCGTGTTTGGAAAAGACAGTTTGGATTGTGCACCGAATTGTCCTTTGGAATTCCAGGATCCTGTGGAAGCTGTGAAAGAGACTGTAGCAGAGATTCGAGCAGAGGAATCGGTAGACATGATTGTATGCGTATCTCACAGTGGAACTTCTGAAGATGAAGAAAAGTCTGAAGATGAGATTCTTGCAAAGAGTGTACCAGAACTGGATTTGATCATCAGCGGACATACACATACGAAGTTAGAAGAACCAATTGTTCACGGAGATACATCCATCGTATCTTGTGCAGAATATGGAAAATATTTAGGAAATATTTCTCTGTCACAAAAAAGTGATGGACGGTGGAAAATTGACGAGTATCAGCTTCAAACTGTGGATAACTCTGTGAAAGCAGATAGGGATACCCAGAAAAAAATAGAAGAAATGGAATCTAGAGTAGATGAAGTCTATTTGAAGCAGTTTGGATATACCAAAGATCAGGTGTTGTGTACGAATGATATTGAATTTGCTACAGTGGCTGACACTTCAGACCTTCATACAGAGCTGAATCTGGGAAGCATTATGGCAGATGCATATACGTATGCAGTGGAACAGGCAGACACTGGCGATGCACATCCGGTAGATGTGGCAGTAGTGCCATCTGGAACAATTCGTGATACTTATGCAAAAGGTGAGATTACGACAGAAAAGGTATTTAACTCATTCTCCTTAGGAATCGGGGAAGATGGAATTGCCGGATATCCGCTGATTAGCATTTACCTGACAGGGGAAGAATTGAAGACGGCAGCAGAGATTGACGCAAGTATTTCAGATTTGATGACAGCAGCAAGATTGTATACAGACGGCCTTTGCTGGACATATAATCCACATCGAATGATCCTCAATAAGGTGACAGATGTGTATCTGTGCGATGGAGATGGAAATCGCGTGGAATTAGAAAATGATAAGATGTACCGTGTTGTGACAGATTTCTATACTTCACAGATGCTCGGCGGAGTTACAGACTTGTCTTATGGATTGCTTTCTATTGTGCCAAAACTGGAAGATGGAACGCCGGTAGAAGATTACACAGATGCGATTGTACATGTGGATGGAAAAGAACTGAAAGCATGGACAGCAATTGCAAGTTATATGGAATCTTTTGAAGATACAGACGGAGATGGCATTGGAAATGTACCAGAAAGATACGCAGCACCAGAAGGAAGAAAGGTAGTAGAAGAGAGTAAGAACATTTCTGACTTACTGAAAAATCCGAACAAGTTTTTCTTTATGATTATTGGTGTGGTTATTGTAGTTGTTCTGATTATCATTGCATTGATTGTATTGATCCGAAAGATTGTTAGAAGAAAGAAAAGAAGGTAGAGCATGATTGAATGGAATTTCAAAAGAGCAGAACTGGAAGATAAAGAGATAATTTCAGATTATTTAACAAGATATCCGAGTCGCAGCTGCGAACGAACCTTTGTAAATGTATATCTTTGGTCCAGAAAGTATCCTGTGACTTGGGCGATTGTAGAACAAACGCTTGTGTTTAAAAGCGAAGATCAGGAACATCTTGCCTTTGCATTTCCGGCAGGGGAAGATGAAGATGTTAAACGAACACTTGAAATTTTAAAACAATACAGTGAAGAACGCGGGAAGCCATTTGTAATGTATGGAGTGACTCCTGAGTTTTATGAAAAATTAGAGGCATGGTATCCTGGAAGATTTGATGTGACGTATGACAGAGATGGTGCGGATTATGTTTATGAGGCAGAAAAACTGGAAACGTTGTCCGGGAAAAAGCTCCATGCAAAGCGAAATCATATTAATAAGTTCAAAAGTATGTATGAAGGTCGCTGGAGTTATGAGACAATGGGAGAAGAGAACCTGGAAGACTGCTTCCAGATGGCGCTTCGATGGAGAACAGAGAATGACTGTGAGAATAACTGCGAAAAACGTGCAGAGATGTGCGTGACGATGAACTCCCTGCGTCTGTTTCGAGAACTCGACCTGGTAGGTGGAGTTTTAAGGCTGGATGGAGAAGTGATTGCATTTACCATCGGCGAACCAGTTTCGGAAGATACATTTGTTGTTCATATAGAAAAAGCATTTGCGGAAATTCAAGGAGCATATCCGATGATTAACCAGCAATTTGTGGAACACGAATGTATGAAATATAAATATGTAAACCGCGAGGAAGATACAGGAGCGGAAGGTCTAAGAAAAGCAAAATTATCTTATCGACCAGTATTTCTTGTAGAAAAAGGCACGGTGACAGAAAAGGAGAGATAATATGATTGCTGACAAAATGAAAAACATGGTGGCGAATAGTTCTGCGATTCGAGCAATGTTCGAGGAAGGAAATCGATTGGCAAAAATTTATGGCAAGGAAAATGTGTATGATTTCAGTTTGGGAAACCCAAATGTTCCAGCCCCAGAAGCTGTAAAGCAGGCGGTAGTGGAAGCGTTAGAGGAAGATCCAGTAGTCTTACATGGCTATACGAGCAACAGCGGATATGAAGATGTACGTGCAGCGATTGCAGCATCCATCAATGAAAGATTCGAAACAAAGTTTGAAGGCAAGAATATTATCATGACCGTTGGTGCAGCGGGTGGATTGAATGTAATCTTAAAGACATTGCTGAATCCTGGAGATGAAGTTATTACATTTGCACCATATTTTGGAGAATATCGTTCTTATGTAAGTAACTACGATGGTGTATTAGTGGAAGTATCTCCGAATACTGTTGATTTCCAGCCTAAGTTGGATGAATTTGAGCAGAAGATTACACCAAAGACAAAAGCGGTAATTGTAAATACACCGAATAATCCAACAGGAGTTGTTTATTCAGAAGCAACAATCCAGAAGCTTGCGTCAATTATGGAAGCAAAACAGAAGGAATATGGAACAGAGATTTACTTAATTTCTGATGAACCATATCGTGAGTTGGTATATGATGGAGTGGAAGTTCCATACCTTACAAAATATTATGACAATACGATTGTAGGATATTCTTACAGCAAATCTTTGTCTCTTCCGGGAGAAAGAATTGGGTATCTTGTGATTCCTGATGAAGTGGCAGACAGCAGTGATGTGTTGGCAGCAGCAAGTGTTGCGACACGTATCCTTGGATTTGTAAATGCACCAACATTGCAGCAAAAGGTTGTTGCAAAATGTCTGAATGAAAAGACAGACATTTCTTACTACAATCGAAACAGAGAGACATTATACAATGGTTTATTAGAGTGTGGATTTGAATGCATTAAGCCAGAAGGTGCGTTTTATCTGTTTGTAAAAGCACCAATTGCCAATGAAAAAGAATTCTGCGAAACAGCGAAGAAGTATAATCTTCTGTTAGTACCTGGAAGTTCTTTTGGCTGTGCAGGATATGTAAGATTGGCTTACTGTGTTGCGTACGAAACGATTGTGAATTCCCTTCCAAAATTCAAGGAACTTGCAAAAGAATATTTCTAGAGGACTTGATATGAAAGCATTTGAAAAAAATATAAGAAAAGTGGAACCTTATGTGCCTGGCGAGCAGCCACAGCAAAAGGTAATTAAGCTGAATACGAATGAAAATCCGTATCCGCCAGCACCGGGAGTTCAAAAAGTATTGGAACAGATAGATCCGGAACGCTTTCGATTGTATCCAGATCCAACATGCCACTCACTGGTTGCATCCTTGGCTGAGTTTTATGGTGTCAGTGAAGAGCAGGTGTTTGTGGGCGTTGGATCCGATGATGTATTATCCATGTGTTTCCTTACATTTTTTAATTCGGAAAAACCAATATTTTTCCCGGACATTACATATTCTTTCTATAAGGTATGGGCAGAGTTGTATCGAATTCCATATGAATGTAAAGAACTGGACGAACAGTTTCGACTGCGGAAAGAAGACTACTATGCGGAAAATGGCGGCGTGATTTTCCCGAATCCAAATGCACCAACAGGCGTGTATATGGAGCTGGAAGATGTGGAGGATATTATTGCGCATAATCAGGATGTCATTGTGATTGTCGATGAAGCGTATATTGATTTTGCAGGAAAGTCTGCACTTGAGTTGATTGACAAGTATGAGAATCTGGTTGTAGTTCAAACGTTTTCAAAGGCGCGTTCTATGGCGGGAATGCGAATTGGGTATGCAATCAGTAATCCGACACTCATTAAGTATCTGAATGATGCGAAGTATTCCTTTAATTCTTACACAATGAATCAGACAGCACTTGCTTGTGGGAAAGCAGCTGTAGAAGACAGGAAATATTTTGAGGAATGTGTGCAGAAGATAAAGGAAACGAGAGAGTGGAGCAAGGAAGAACTTCAAAAACTTGGGTTCCAGTGTTTGGATTCACAGGCGAACTTCCTGTTTGCGTCACATCCAGAGTATGATGCAAAAGAATTATTTGAGGCTATGAAAGCACATCATATTTACGTGCGATTCTGGGGGAGTAAAAGAATTGAGCAGTACTTAAGAATTACAATCGGTACCAGAGAAGAAATGGAAGAACTGATTGCATTTTTAAGAAAATATATGGAAAAATAAGGAGAAAAAATATGACAGAAACTTTAGTACAGGGAGTAATAGACCTACTGGGAGGAAGCGTAGGGAAAGAAGCGCTGGTATTTATTATCTCTATGATCCCAATCTTGGAACTTCGTGGAGGATTATTGGTAGCAGGCCCGCTCCTTGGAGTGCCGATTGAAACAGCGATTCCATTATGTATTATTGGGAATGTTATTCCTGTACCGTTTATTCTGCTTTTGATCACACCGATTTTTAACTGGATGAAAGGTACAAAGAAATTAAAGCCGCTCGTGGATAAGCTGGAAGCAAGAGCGATGAGCAAGAAGGATCAGATTGAAAAATATGAATTCTGGGGCTTGGTACTTTTTGTAGGAATTCCGCTTCCAGGGACCGGCGCGTGGACAGGATCTCTGATTGCTGCATTGCTTGGAATGAAGTTCAAAAAAGCATTTCCAGCAGTGATTGTAGGAATTATTATGGCAACCATTATCATGTGTGTTGTTTCTTATGGCTTACTTGGTGGAATCCAGCTGTTAGGATAAAATAGACAATAAGACTTTCATGTGCTAAAATAACAAGAGATATTTTGTAAGAAGGAGAACGTGTTATGGAAAAATTATATGATGTTGTTGGTATGGGCGAGTTGTTGATTGACTTTACCATGAATGGACAGAGCGAACAGGGAAATAATATGTTTGAAGCATGCCCAGGAGGAGCAATTCCAAATGTATTATCTATGCTGAGCAAACTCGGAAGAAAAACAGCGTATATTGGAAAGGTGGGAAATGACCAGTTTGGTCGTCTGCTTGGAGATACACTGGAAGAAGTTGGAATCGACAGAACAGGGCTTGTAGTAGACGAAGAAGTGAACACAACACTTGCATTTGTACATACATTCCCAGATGGAGACAGAGAATTCTCTTTCTATCGTAAACCAGGAGCAGATATGATGCTCGCAACAGAAGAAGTAAATTATGATTTGATTCGTCAGGCAAAAGTTTTCCATCTTGGAACATTGTCTATGACTTCAGAACCAGTATTAAGTGCAACAAAGAAAGCACTTGAAGTGGCAAAAGAAGCAGGATGTATGATTACATTTGACCCAAATCTTCGTCCACCATTATGGGGATCTTTGGATGATGCAAAAGCAGCAATGGAATATGTATTCCCATACTGTGATGTATTAAAGATTTCTGATAACGAGATTCAGTTTGTGTCTGGAAAAGAAGATTATGATGAAGGTATTCAGTACTTACAGGAAAAATATAATATCCCATTGATTCTTCTTACAATGGGAAAAGACGGAAGCCGTGCATATTACAATGGAATGCGTGTAGAACGCAAAGGATTTACTGTGAAAGCGATTGAGACAACAGGAGCTGGAGACACATTCTGTGGATGCTCTATTCATGGAATCTTAACACATGGATTTGAAAATCTGACAGAAGAAGTGTTGGGAGATATCATTACTTATGCGAATGCAGGAGCAGCATTGATTACATTGAAAAAAGGAGCAATCAGATCTATGCCATCTCCAGCACAGATTGATGAACTCATGGCGAAATAAGAGGAATTCAAACTACAGATTCTTATCACGAAGTTTTAGTAATTGACAATGTTCAAGCAAATCACATTTTGATTTATCAGAGAGTGCGCGATAGTAGGAGAGAAGACGTTCTTCATCTTCGGAAATCGCAGGATTTGCGGAATAATTCATTTCAAAACTGTCAGAATCGGAAATTAAATAATCAACAGATACATGAAATAATTCAGCAAGTGCCGTTAGTTTCTCGTGAGAGGGCTGACGGTTCTTTGTTTCATATCCTGCAATAGTTGAACGTGCAACATTGAGGCGGCTCGCAACATAGTCTTGAGTCATGTCATTTTCTAAACGTAGTGTTTTCAGCTTTTTATCAAATGTCATAGAATGTTTTTCCTCCATACTTTTGGTATATTTTACCAATTGTTGCGGATAAGAACATGAGAAGTGCCGATTATCAACAAGCGGAAGATATGCATGTTCCAGAACGGAACGTTTGTGATGGAAAGAAACAGTCGTTGACACAAGATTCGAAACAACATATAATTTAGAGTGAATAAAAAGCAACAATGAAAGGGACATGTAGAATGATCATAGCGAATAATGACGAAGAAAAGAGAAGCGAGATTTGGAAGATTGTAACGCTTGTTTCTTCAATTCTTATAATTGTTATAGCAATTTATTTTTTGACCAGACTCTTTACTGTGAACCCATTGAAAGGGCAGTGGGAAGATGAAGATGGGAATCTGAATCTTAAAATTGAATCAAAAGAAGAGTTGATTGCTGAGATTCCAGAGGTGACAGAGAGCGCTGGAGTGGAAGTGAAGATGAATTATGTGCTGGATAAGGATGAAAAGACGATTGAGATATCCGTGGATGAAGAAGAACTTCAGCAACTGGTAGATGAATCGGAGGGACAGTACACGAAGGAAATGTTGGTGAATGCAGTCAGCCCAATCGTGACTACATTTAACTACAACGTAGAACAGGGACAGCTTACACTTACAGAACGCGAATATGGAGAACAGATGATATTCTTGGAAAAATAGTGATACTAAGAGAAACGTTCCCTCTATTTACCATCTGATTTCACAGATGATAGATAGAGGGATTTATTATGAAATGAAACCTGATTCGAAGAAAGGGGATAGAAGCATGTTTAGAGATGAAACGAAGAAAATTATGATTGGAAATGTATGTATTGGTGGAGGAAGTCCAATCGCAATCCAGTCTATGACAAACACAAAAACAGAAGATGTTGCAGCAACAGTGAAACAGATTCTTGCTTTGGAAAAAGCAGGATGTGAGATTATCCGCTGTGCAGTTCCAACAATGGAAGCGGCCAAAGCACTGGCAGAGATCAAAAAAGAAATTCATATTCCTTTGGTAGCAGATATTCATTTTGATTATCGACTTGCAATTGCTGCAATTGAACATGGAGCAGACAAGATTCGAATCAATCCAGGAAATATTGGTTCTAAGGAACGTGTGCAGGCAGTGGTTGATAAAGCGAAAGAATACCAGGTGCCAATCCGTGTAGGTGTAAACAGTGGATCTTTGGAAAAAGAACTGGTAGAAAAATATGGCGGTGTAACAGCAGAAGGAATTGTGGAAAGTGCACTGGATAAAGTACGTATGATCGAAGAGATGGGATACGACAATCTGGTTGTCAGCATCAAATCTTCTGACGTTATGATGTGTGTAAAAGCACATGAAATCCTTGCACCACAGTGCCCATATCCACTTCATGTGGGAATTACAGAATCTGGGACATTGCTTTCTGGAAATATTAAATCCTCTGTTGGCCTGGGATTGATTCTTGGACAGGGAATTGGTGACACAATCCGTGTATCTTTGACGGGAGATCCAGTGGAAGAAATCAAATCTGCAAAATTAATTTTGAAGACACTTGGACTTCGCAAAGGTGGAATTGAAGTTGTGTCTTGCCCAACGTGTGGACGTACAAAGATTGACTTGATTGGTCTTGCAAATCAGGTAGAAACTATGGTTGCAGAATTCCCATTAGACATTAAGGTTGCAGTTATGGGCTGTGTTGTAAATGGACCGGGTGAAGCGAAAGAAGCGGACATCGGAATTGCCGGTGGAATCGGTGAAGGACTTCTCATTAAAAAAGGGGAAGTTGTAAAAAAAGTAAAAGAAGACGAATTATTAGAGACATTGAGACAGGAGTTGCTTAACTGGAATGAATAAACAGTTTTTTGAAGTATTTCCAACGTTAAAACTGAATGATGCGCTGAAAAGTATGCTGTCTGGCGTAGAGGTATCAAAAGTAACGACCAATTCTACGAGAGACTATGTTCGCGTGCACATCGTGAGTACACACTTGATTCAGAAAAAGCAAATTTTCATTCTTGAAAATATGATCAAAGAGCAATTATTTGCAAGAACGAGAATTCGTGTGGCAGTGGTAGAACGTTATATTCTTTCTGAACTGTACACACCAGAGAATCTGATGAATGAATATTTTGACAGCATGCTGGAAGAATTGAACCAGCGAAGTGTGGTAGAACGAAACATGCTGCAAACTGCGAAGTATTCCTTCGAATCAGAGAACATTCTTTGCCTGAAGCTGACGGATTCTATCGTGGCACAGGGAAAGAAAGAGTCAATGACAACGTATTTGCAGGATGTGTTTGAAAATCGTTTTGGCAGACCAATCGAAGTGCGAGTTCTCTATGAAGAGGCGAAGGAAAGCAAACTGAAATATAATGACATTCAGATCCAACAGGAAGTGGATGCGATTATGGATCAGGTGGAAGCTGTAAGGGAAGAAAAAGAACTGAAAAAAGCACAGACGGAGGAAAAAGCAGAGAAGAAAGCAGAGAAAACAATGGAGAAATCTTCAGCTTCTACGTCTGGAAATCAAGGTGCGAAGAGAACATTCCAGGGTGGCGGACGAAAAGACGGCGGTTCCTGGATGAAGAGAAGTTCCGACGATCCAAATATGGTTTATGGAAGAGACTTTGATGATGCAGCAATTGAACTTTCACAGGTAGTCGGCGAAATGGGTGAAATCACCATTCGAGGAAAAGTTATCAGCTTTGATACGCGTGAAATTCGTAATGAAAAAACAATCATTATGTTTGCTGTGACAGACTTTACGGATACGATCATGGTGAAAATGTTCTCCAGAAATGACCAGCTTCCGGAACTTCTTGCGGAAGTGAAAAAAGGTGCATTTTTGAAAATAAAGGGTGTCACAAATATTGATAAATTTGATGGTGAACTAACGCTTGCGTCCGTAACAGGAATTCGTAAAATTGCAGACTTTACAGAATCAAGAAAAGATACTGCACCAGAGAAAAGAGTGGAACTGCACTGTCATAGTAAAATGAGCGATATGGATGGCGTTACTGATGTGGCAACGCTTGCAAAGCGTGCACACGATTGGGGACATAAAGCATTAGCGATTACAGACCACGGAGTTGTGCAAGGTTTTACAGATGCGAATCATTTCATGCATACACTGGACAAAGATGATCCGTTTAAGATCATTTATGGTGTGGAAGGATATATTGTGGATGACTTGCAGGATGTTGCGGTCAATGAAAAAGGCCAGTCTCTGCAGGGAACGTTCGTAGTGTTTGACCTGGAGACAACGGGATTTAGTCCTATCAAGGATAAGATCATTGAGATTGGCGCAGTGAAAGTGGAACAGGGGAAAATCACGGAGCGATTCAGTACATTTGTCAATCCGAAGGTGCCGATTCCATTTGAAATTACAAAGCTTACAAGCATTACAGACCAGATGGTACTGGAAGCGGAGGACATTGAAACAGTGCTTCCGAAATTCTTGGAATTTGTCGGAGATGCAGTTTTAGTTGCCCATAATGCATCGTTTGATGTGGGATTCATTGAGCAAAATTGTAGATATCAGGATATTGCGCCGAACTTTACTTCTGTAGATACGGTTGCAATGGCGCGTATTTTGCTGCCGACCTTATCCAAATATAAATTGAACGTAGTGGCAAATGCACTTCACATTTCACTGGAAAATCATCACCGCGCCGTGGATGATGCGGGAGCAACTGCGGAAATTTTTGTGAAGTTTGTGGAAATGTTGGAAGAAAGAAATATTCATGATTTGACCAAACTCAATCAATTTGGTTCGAATAATGCAGATGCAATCCGAAAGCTTCCATCCCACCACGTGATTATTTTGGCGAAGAACCAGACGGGAAGAGTGAATCTGTATCGTCTGATTTCGATGTCGCATTTGACATATTTTGCCAGACAGCCACGTATTCCAAAAAGCGAGCTGTCAAAATATCGTGAAGGCTTGATTGTGGGAAGCGCCTGCGAGGCAGGAGAGCTTTATCAGGCAATTTTAAATGAAAAATCAGAAGAACGAATTGCGAAGCTGGTAAATTTCTATGATTATCTGGAAATTCAGCCGCTTGGAAATAACCAGTTTATGATTGAAAGTGATAAGATTACGAAAGTCAAAGACTGGGAAGATTTGAGAAATATCAATCGAAAGATTGTAGAACTCGGAGAAAAGTTTAATAAACCTGTAGTTGCCACTTGCGACGTACATTTCCTGGATCCGGAGGATGAAGTGTACCGAAGAATTATCATGGCAGGAAAAGGATTCACAGATGCCGATAATCAGGCACCGCTGTATTTGCACACGACAGATGAGATGTTGGAAGAATTT
Organism: uncultured Lachnospiraceae bacterium; assembly: GCA_964591105.1. Classification (GTDB taxonomy): domain Bacteria; phylum Bacillota; class Clostridia; order Lachnospirales; family Lachnospiraceae; genus CAZPZR01. The sequence goes on from CAZPZR010000010.1 coordinate 21,375, forward strand.
GAGTATCTTGGTTCAGCAAAGGCGCGTGAAGTTGTAATTGAGAATCCAAATAAGATTGCGGATATGATTGAGAGAATTTCACCGGTAAGACCAGACAAATGTCCACCGGTCATCCCGGATTCAGACAAGGAACTCCGTCGTATCTGTTATGAAAAAGCACATTCTATGTATGGCGAGGATCTTCCAAAGGTGGTAGTTGAGCGTTTGGAACGTGAGCTGAATTCCATTATTTCCAACGGATTCGCGGTTATGTATATTATTGCGCAGAAACTGGTATGGAAATCGAATGAAGACGGATATCTAGTAGGTTCTCGAGGATCTGTTGGTTCTTCGTTTGTTGCAACAATGGCCGGAATTACGGAAGTAAATCCATTGAGTCCGCATTACTATTGTAAGAAATGTCACTTCAGTGATTTCGAATCCGAGGAAGTGCGAGCATTTGCAGGTGGATGCGGATGGGATATGCCAGATCGAAAATGTCCGGTCTGCGGAGAAATGCTTGTAAAAGACGGGTTTGATATTCCATTTGAAACTTTCCTTGGGTTTAAGGGAAATAAGGAGCCGGATATCGACTTGAACTTCTCGGGAGATTATCAGAGTCACGCACATAAGTATACGGAAGTTATTTTTGGAACCGGTCAGACATTCCGTGCAGGAACGATTGGTACGCTGGCAGATAAAACGGCGTATGGATATGTGAAAAATTATTATGATGAACGTGGACAAGGAAAACGTGTGTGTGAAATTAACCGAATTGTAGAAGGCTGTACGGGAATTCGAAGAAGTACGGGACAGCATCCGGGTGGAATTATCGTTCTTCCGCATGGGGAAGACATTAACTCCTTTACACCGGTGCAGCATCCTGCCAATGATATGCAAACGGATATTATTACGACACACTTCGATTACCATTCCATTGACCACAACTTGTTGAAACTGGATATTCTTGGACACGATGATCCGACGATGATTAAGACGCTGGAAGAATATATCAGTTCTCCGGCGATGGAAAATGAGTACAATGAGACAGATAATCCGTTCATCGCTACGAAAATTCCGTTGGATGACCCGGATGTTATGGCACTCTTCCATGGAACAGAAGTACTTGGAATTACGCCGGATGACATTGGTGGAACGCCGGTAGGATGTCTGGGAATCCCTGAGTTTGGAACAGACTTTACCATTCAGATGGTCGTGGATACAAAACCAAAGACGCTGACAGACTTGATTCGTATTTCCGGACTTTCTCATGGAACGGACGTATGGCTGAATAACGCGCAGGAATTAATCCGAAGCGGAAAGGCAACGATTTCCACCTGCGTAAGTACGCGAGACGATATTATGACGTACTTGATTAATAAAGGGATGGATAGTGAGAAATCCTTTACCATCATGGAACGTGTGCGTAAAGGTGTAGTAGCCAAAGGAAAATGTAAAGAATGGCCAGAGTACAAAGAAGATATGCTAGCACACGATGTACCAGAGTGGTATATCTGGTCTTGCGAACAGATCAAATACATGTTCCCGAAGGCGCATGCGGCAGCCTACGTTATGATGGCTTATCGAATTGCATACTGTAAAGTAAATTATCCGCTGGCATATTATGGTGCGTACTTTGGAATCCGTGCGGATGCATTTTCATATGAAATCATGTGTCAGGGAAAAGAAAAACTGAATTATTATATCAATGATTATAAAAAACGTTCTGCGACATTGACAAAAAAAGAGCAGGATACGATGAAGGATATGAAGATTGTTCAGGAAATGTATGCGAGAGGGTATGAATTTTTACCAATTGACATCTACAAATCAAAAGCGACAAAGTTCCAAATTGTAGATGGAAAATTACTTCCACCGTTTTCAACGATTGACGGAATGGGAGAAAAAGCGGCGGAAGCCGTGGAAGCAGCAGCGAAAGATGGAAAATATCTTTCCAGAGATGACTTTAGACAGCGAACGAAAGCAAGTAAGACAGTGATTGACTATATGGGAGACCTGGGGCTGCTTGGTGATTTGCCAGAATCCAACCAGTTGTCCTTGTTTGACTTCGCGTAGAATGGTGGTTAAAAAAATATGAAAAATAAAAAATATATGGGAATTGTGTATATTGTATGCTCAGCATTCTGTTTTGCGTTGATGAATATGTTTGTGCGGATGGCGGGGGATCTGCCATCTGTGCAGAAAAGTTTTTTTCGTAATCAGATCGCACTCATTTTTGCGCTGATTATTATGAAGAAGGATCATATCACATTTTCATGCAAAAAAGAAAATCGCCTGCCGCTTTTGCTTCGTGCAACATTCGGAACCCTGGGCGTGCTTTGCAATTATTACGCAGTAGACCATTTGGTGCTGGCAGACGCATCTATGCTGAATAAGATGTCACCGTTTTTCGCAGTGATATTCAGCAGTTTGATTCTAAAAGAAAAAATATCTGTTCGTCAGGGCGCGTTGGTTGTAGGAGCCTTTTTGGGAAGCCTTCTGGTTATCAAGCCAACATTTGCAAATATGGATTTGCTACCTTCCCTGATCGGATTGGCAGGTGGACTTTGCGCGGGAGCAGCGTACACATATGTACGTAAGCTGACAACCAACGGAGAAAAAGGACCGATGGTTGTGTGCTTCTTCTCGGGCTTTTCGTGCTTGGTGACACTTCCGTTTGTGCTGTTCGATTACCATCCAATGAGCCTTGCACAGCTTGGCATATTGCTGTTGGCTGGGCTGGCGGCAGCAGGAGGACAATTTGCAATCACTGCAGCGTATAGTTATGCACCCGCAAGAGAAATATCTGTTTATGACTACTCGCAGATCATATTTTCCGCAATCCTTGGGTTCTTCGTATTCGGACAAGTGCCGGATTTACTGAGCTGGATTGGGTATGTTGTGATTTGCAGTATGGCAATAGTGAATTATTTGAACAATTTAGGACGTAGCCTTTTTTAAAAAGGCTACGTCCTAAATTGCAATTAGGGGTGTACCAAAGTGAGAAAAGAGTGTATAATTATACATAAATTAGGAGGAAAATGTATATGAGACAGTCGCAAATTACGCATTGGTGCCATGAAATCATCCGCTCGCAGGCGCGTCGCGGTGGTTTTTACATTGATGCGACGATGGGAAAGGGAAACGACACCGCGTTTTTATGTGAGCTCGCGGGAGACACAGGAAAGGTCCTCGCTTTTGATATACAAGAAGAGGCTTTGAACATGACACGAGAAAGGCTCACACGTGAGCATCTGGAGGCTCGCGCAACGCTAGTTCAGGATGGACATGAGCATATGCAAAGTTATGCGCAGGAGGAAACTGCGGATGTGATTTGCTTTAATTTTGGCTATCTTCCAGGCGGTGATCATGCGATTGCAACAAAACCATCCACCAGCATACAGGCGGTTGAACAAGGGCTGAACATTTTGCGGTCTGGTGGAATGATGAGCTTATGCATCTACAGCGGCGGCGATACGGGATTTGATGAAAAAGATCAGTTGTTGCAATATTTGAAACAACTGGATGCGAAAAAATATACGGTAATCAAGAATGAATATTGGAATCGCGAAAACAACCCACCGATGCCGGTTTTTGTATTCAAAAAATAAAAAAAATAGAACGGATTCTGTTTTTTTACTTGTATCTGAAAATAAATGTGCTATAATGTTACCAAATTAGCACTGTAAAGCGAATGGAGGTTGGAAGATGAGAAGACAAAATCGCCAAATGACAGATAATCAAGAAATTCTTGATCTGATTGAAGAAATCAAAGTAGCGCGTCTTGGAATGTTTGACGGAAAAGAAGTATACATTATTCCGATGAACTTCGGATATAACATTGGAGAAGACAACAGTTTCATCTTTTACTTTCATTGCGCAAAGGTTGGAAGAAAAGTAGAAGTTTTAAAAGAACATCCTAATGTTTGTCTGGAATTGGACGGCAGACATGAACTTTTGACAGCAGATGCCCCATGTGATCACAGTTATTATTACGCAAGTTTTATTGGAAATGGATGCATGGAATTTGTAGAAGACAGAGAAGAAAAAGTAGAAGCATTATCAAAGATTATGAAGCATCAGACGGGAAAAGATGAATGGACGTTTGATGAAAAGTGGATAAATGCAGTATGTGTAATGAAATTACCACTTTCCGATTACACAGCGAAGCAGCATAAGAACGGAATGAGAAAATAATTGCAGGAAAGGATGAAGAATATCATGCCAGAGAATAAAAAAGTAATCATGCTTGGAAATGAGGCAATCGCCAGAGGTGCATACGAGGCAGGAGTAAAAGTATCTGCAGCATACCCTGGAACACCAAGTACAGAAATTAGTGAATGCCTTGTTCAATATAAAGATTCCCTTTATTGTGAATGGTCACCAAATGAAAAGGTTGCCACAGAAGTAGCAATTGGAGCGTCTATCGCAGGAACACGTGCGATGGCTTGTATGAAGCATGTAGGATTCAACGTGGCAGCGGACCCTACTTATACAGTATCTTATATGGGTGTAAATGCAGGACTGGTGATTGTTGTTGCAGACGATCCAGGACTTTACAGCTCCCAGAACGAACAAGATACAAGAATGGTAGCTCGTGCAGCGCAACTGCCAGTATTAGAACCATCAGACAGTGCGGAAGCAAAGGAATATATGAAACTAGCTTTTGAACTGAGTGAACAGTATGATAGACCATTTATCCTTCGTACAACAACAAGACTTGCACATTCTCAAGGACTTGTAGAATTAGAAGAACGACAGGAGCTGGAAGATAAGGTATATGTGAAAGATATCGCTAAGAGAGTTATGATGCCAGGAAATGCAAAACTTCGTCATGTGGAGATTGAAAAACGCAACAACGAACTTGCAGAAGCAGCAAATACACTTCCAGTGAACCGAGTAGAGATGAATGGAACAAAAATTGGTGTGATCACCAGTGGAATTCCATATCAGTACGTAAAAGAAGTACTTCCAGAAGCGTCAGTTTTGAAACTTGGTATGGTTAATCCGCTTCCAAGAAAATTAATTGAAGAATTTGCTTCTAAAGTTGAAAAATTATATATCGTAGAAGAATTAGATCCAGTCATTGAAGAACAGGTAAAATCTTGGGGAATCCAAGCAATAGGAAAAGAAATTTTCACTGTGCAGGGTGAATACAGTGCCAATATGATTCGAACTGCAATATTAGGAGAAAATTTAGACCTTGCACAGCCAAAGGCAGCACCAGGACGTCCACCAATCTTATGTCCAGGATGTCCACATCGAAGCGTATATTATGTATTGAATAAATTAAAACTTCATGCAGCAGGGGATATCGGATGTTACACATTGGGAGCAGTTGCACCACTGAGCGTAGTTGACAGCTGCGTATGTATGGGATCCAGTATTTCCACACTTCATGGCATGGAAAAAGCAAAAGGCAAAGAATACATCAAAGACTGGGTAGCAGTAATTGGTGATTCCACATTTTTACATACAGGTGTGAACTCATTGATGAATATGATGTATAACCAGGCAACAGGAACTGTTATGATCTTAGATAACTCCATTACAGGAATGACAGGACATCAGGATCATGCAGCAACAGGAAAAACTTTGCAGGGAGATCCAACTTATGCAATCAATATTCCAGACCTTTGCCGTGCAATTGGCGTGAAAAATGTTGTTGAAGTCAATGCATTTGACATTGTAGAATTAGAAAAAGTTGTAAAAGAAGAACTTGCAAAAGACGAAGTGTCAGTCATCATTACGAAGAGCCCTTGTGTTCTTTTGAGCAAAGCGAAGAAGCCACTGTACGCTGCAGATTCTGAAAAATGTAAAAAATGTGGTATGTGCATGAAACCAGGATGTCCAGCAATGACAAGAAAAGCAGACGGAACGATTTACATTGACGATACCATGTGTACAGGATGTGGACTTTGCGCAAGCTTATGCAAATTTGATGCAATCAAACTCGTAAAGGAAGGTGACAAATAATGGCAACTAAGAATATTATGATCGTAGGTGTTGGTGGCCAGGGAACACTCCTTACAAGTAGAATCCTTGGTGGATTAGCAATTGCAGGTGGATATGATGTGAAACTTTCCGAAGTTCATGGGATGGCACAGAGAGGCGGAAGTGTTGTTACATTTGTACGTTATGGTGAAAATGTTCATGAACCAATCGTAGAAGAAGGACAGGCAGATGTGATTATTGCATTTGAAAAATTAGAGGCAATGCGATATGCGCATTATTTGAAAAAAGACGGTGCACTCATTGTAAATGATTGGAGAATCGACCCGATGCCAGTCGTGATTGGAGCAGCACAGTACCCAGAGCAGATTATTGAGACTCTGAAAGAAGAACATAAAGTATATACGGTTAATGCAACAGAAGAAGCCAAGAAAATTGGAAATTCAAGAGTATTTAACCTGATTGTTCTTGGAATTGCAGCACAGCATATGGACTTCTCAAAAGAGCAGTGGTATGAGGTGATTGAAAAAACAGTTCCGCCAAAAACAATTGACATTAACAAAAAAGCATTTGACGTAGGATATCATTTGCTTTCCGAATAATCGACAAGACAGCAGGATGGAGGTGCATAAAAATGGACAACAAAATAATGATATGGAGTAGCTTCATCTTTCTGAACCTTCGTTCCACTAAATAACGGCCAACAGGAACGGAGGGTAATCGCAAGGTGTGGGAATAGCAGGTTCCCCATGGGCGCAGGTTGGCAGACTGCAACCATAATGTGATTAAAGGAGATTATTAAGATGGCAAAAGTGACAAAAGAAAACTGGGTAGAAAAAATTCGTGATCCTAAAATTGAATGTATGAGCAGAGACGAAATGACAGCTTTGCAGAGTGAGAAACTTGTAAAACAGGTAAAAAATGTATATGAGAACGTAGCATTCTATCGCAAGAAAATGGATGAACTTGGTGTGAAACCAGAAGATATCAAAGGAATTGAAGATATCGGAAAACTTCCATTCACAACAAAAGAAGATTTGCGTGACAATTATCCATTCGGCTTGCTTGCAGTTCCACAAAGCAAGATTGCCCGTGTACAGGGAACTTCCGGAACAACTGGAAAATTAACACTCGCATCATACACACAGAATGACGTAGATGTATGGGGCGAATGTGTGGCACGTGCACTTACAATGGCAGGTCTGACAGAAGAAGATAGACTTCATGTATGCTATGGATACGGATTATTCACTGGTGGTATGGGATTAGACCTTGGTGCAAGAGCATTGGGATGTATGTCAATTCCAATGTCTTCTGGAAATACACAGAGACAGTTAATGTGCTTAGAAGACTTCGGAGCAACTGCATTTGCATGTACTCCTTCTTACGCATTATATCTCTCAGAAGCAGCGAAAGAAGCTGGTGTTGTGGATCGTTTACAGTTGAAAGTTGGAATCAATGGTGCAGAACCTTGGACAGATGAGATGCGTTACCAGATTGAAGAAAATCTGAATGTAAACTGTTTCGATATTTATGGACTCTGTGAAATAACAGGACCTGGTGTTGCTATGGACTGTATCCACCACAAAGGTCTTCATGTGTACGAAGATTACTTCTATCCAGAAGTTTTAGACCCTGTAACACACGAACCAGTTGCAGATGGTGAAACTGGAGAGTTAGTATTCACAACACTTTCCAAAGAAGGAATGCCGTTACTTCGTTATCGAACAAAAGACTTAACAAGCATTGATCATTCTCCATGTGAATGCGGAAGAACACTGCCAAGAATTCAGAAGTTCACAGGACGTACAGATGATATGAAAGTAATCCGTGGAGTCAATGTATTCCCAACACAGGTAGAGACAGCTCTTCTGTCTATTGGAGAGGGAGTTGCCCCACATTACATGCTTGTAGTTGACCGTGAAAATAACCTTGACGTTTTGACTGTCATGGTAGAAGTAGATGAAAAATACTTCTCAGATGAAATTCGTAAACTGGATGCACTTAAGAGTAAAATTGGTGCAGTCTTAAAACAGGCATTAGGTGTAAGCGTTCGCGTAAAACTTTGTGAACCTAAGACCATTCAGCGAAGCGAAGGAAAAGCAAAACGTGTAATCGACAACAGAAATTTATAGGGGGTATTATCATGGCTAAAACAATTCAACAGTTATCAGTTTTCTTAGAAAATAAAGAAGGACGTATGGATCAGGTTCTTCAGACACTTGCAGATGGTGAAATCAATATCGTTGCACTCAGCCTTGCAGACAGCGCAGACTATGGGATGCTCCGTATGATCGTGTCAGATCCGGAAAAAGGACGTATGGTTTTGAGAGAAGCAGGAATCATGGCTATGCTGACAGATGTTGTGGCGCTTCGTTGCCCACATGCAGCAGGATCTTTGAGCAAAGCAATGCATGAAGTTGTTGCGACAGATGTAAATGTAGAGTATATGTATGCATTTGCAAATGGTGTAGATGCAGCTGCAGTGTTAAAAAGTGACAATCCAGAGAAAGTTGTCGAAGTATTAGAAGCAGCAGGATTTGCAGTTTATCATGCAGATGAAGCATATCATGCAAATTGTTAAGCACAAATGATAATTTTGTGGTAAAATGGATAGATGATAAGAAAAATACGTAACAAAAAGGAGAAACGCCATGTTTAGTAATGAGCCAAATATAACAATTTGTGATCATCCATTGATTAAGCACAAAATTTCTATGTTGAGAAAAAAAGAAACAGGAACAAATGAGTTCCGTAAAATCGTGGATGAGATTGCTATGCTGATCGGGTATGAAGCATTAAGAGATCTTCCATTGGAAAATGTAGAAATTGAAACACCACTTGAGACAGCTCAGTGTCCAGTGATTGCTGGTAAAAAATCTGCAATTGTACCAATCCTTAGAGCTGGGCTTGGTATGGTTGATGGACTTTTAAGTTTAATGCCAGTTGCGAAAGTAGGACATATTGGTCTCTACCGTGATGAAGAGACATTTGAACCGCAGGAATACTACTGTAAACTTCCAACAGCTATCGATGAAAGAAAGATTTACGTAGTAGACCCAATGCTTGCAACAGGTGGATCCGCAATTGCAGCAATTAACTTTATCAAACAGCGTGGTGGAAAAGACATTACATTTTTATGTGTTATTGCTGCACCAGAAGGTGTTAAGAAATTACACGAAGTACATCCAGATGTAAAGATCTTTGTTGGAAATCTTGACCGCGAATTAAACGAACATGCTTATATTTGTCCAGGACTTGGAGATGCTGGAGACAGAATTTTTGGAACAAAATAAGGATAGCGGACGAAAAGGTATGGACAAGAGTAAAGGGATGCATTTTATGCGGACATCAGAACAGCTCTTCGCGATTATGTCATTGTGTACGAAGTTGCCATATGTGAGATGTGACGAAGAGACTTTTGATGATGAGATTCTATTGTTTTCGGATGAAAAGGAAGCAAAAGAAGAAGCGGAAATGCTTCAGAAATCTAAGAATCCAGTAGGAATTGCAAAGATTGAGAATCAGAATCTGTTAGGATTTTACAGTAGCCTGTTTGCAATGGGAGTGAATGCACTTCGATTCAAAATGGCTGACGAGGATGCAGTTGTTGTTCAGCTTACGGAATTGGTAAAGAGACCAGAAGATGGAAAGTTACCAAGCGGAAAGCCTAGAATTGAGAATCCAGCATTTCATTTGACTGCAATCTATTTTATGCAGATTATGAGAAGTGGGCAGGAACGACAGGAAGAGTTGAAAGCATTGAATGAAGAACTTTCAGCACATTTTCAGGAAGGCAGCTACTTGTTAGCTGTTGGTGAGAATAATCAGGTTCCGATTCTGAAACAGAAGGATGGAAAAGCTTACCAGCCAATTTTTACGGATCTTCAGGAATTTATGAAATTTAATCGAGAGAACAAACTTCATGCTTTTGCAGTAAATCCTGCAAAACTACCAGAACTTTTGTCAAAAGAGGTGTCTGGGGTGGCTGTAAACCCACTTGGAGTGAATGTTATCTTGCAAATAAGCAGAAAAGACAATTAAACAAAGACAAAAATAACGGGGAGTGTCGTTTGACACTCCCCGTTCCCTCTAGTGTTAATCTAATTCTGTGCATTCTTTTATATATCAAAAACTACTCTATATGTAAAAGGTACATCGAAAATCCGATTAATACGGCTATTAAAGTTTTGTTACGTTAACTGCCTGAGGTCCTTTAGCACCTTCTGTAACGTCATATTCTACTTCCTGTCCTTCTTCAAGAGACTTGTAACCTTCCATGTTAAGTCCTGAGAAGTGAACGAATACGTCGTTTCCTGACTCATCAGCGATGAATCCATAGCCTTTTTGGTTGTTAAACCACTTTACTGTACCTTTCATAGTCATACCTCCATAGTATTGTACATTTTCTCAATAACATTAGCATAATTGTATAAATAAGTCAATTGATATGCTTGACGAAAATTCTGCAAACGTGTAAAGTAAAGTAACGGAAGAAATTTAAAAGGACGGATATTATGATTACATTGACGGGGAAGAAAGTTTCCGAAGGGATTGCCATTGGGAAGCTTTCATTTTATAAAAGAGATATTAAAGAAGTAAAACGTATTTATGTCAAAGATATAGAGAAAGAAGTACAGCGTTTTCAGAAAGCAAAGGATCGCGCATTTCAAGAATTGAAGAACTTGTACAGCGCTTCTGTACGCGAAGTAGGAGAAGCGAATGCGGCAATCTTTGAGATGCAGCAGCAAGTACTGAGTGACGTGGATTTCGTAGATGGAATCACGAATATTATTGTAGAGCAGAAGCTGAATGCAGAGTTTGCGGTTATGTCTTCTGCGGATACATTTATTAAGACAAGTGCTGAGAAAGAGAAGGGATATGTACAGGGAAGAGAAGCAGACGTTAAGGACGTTGCACTCCGTCTCGTTCGTATTCTCTCTAGAAGCTGGAAAGACCGATTGCTGACAGATGAGCCATTTATTATGGCTGCGCCAGAATTATATCCAAGTGAGGCAGTACAGCTGGATAAATCTAAGGTACGTGGATTTGTAACGATGTATGGCACAATCAATTCCCATACAGCAGTGCTTGCACGTACAAAAGGAATTCCATCCGTAATTGGACTTGGAGAATCTTTGAAGAAAGAATACGATGGGAAGACGATCATCGTAGATGGATTTGAAGGAAAAGTATATATTGAACCTGATTATACAACACTGACTCGCATGAAGCAGAAGCAGGATGAAAACCGTACACAGGTAATGAATCTGGAACGATTAAAAGGGAAGGAAAACATTACGCAGAGTGGACAGAAGATTGATATCTTTGCCAATATTGCAAGCCGTGAAGACATTGAGAATGTACTTCGAAGTGATGCCGGCGGAATTGGATTATTCCGTAGTGAGTTCTTATATATGGACAATGGCGGTAAGCTTCCAACAGAAGAACAGCAATTCCAGGTATACAAGCTTGCAGCAGAGTCTATGGGAACAAAGCCGGTAATCATTCGTACAGCTGATATCGGTGGAGATAAGAATATACCAGGGCTGAACTTAAGTGATGACAAGAATCCTGCAATCGGTATGAGAGGGATTCGAGTATCGTTAGAAAAAGAAGAGATGTTTAAGACACAGCTTCGCGCGATTCTTCGTGCATCCATGTATGGAAATGTTTCCATTATGTTGCCAATGATTACTTCTGTAGAAGAAGTAAAAAAGGCGAAACGATTGCTGGAGAGAGCAAAGAAAGAATTGAAGGAAGCAAAGACTTCTTATGATGATAGTATTAAGGTTGGTGTCATGATTGAGACTCCTGCAGCTGTCATGATCAGTGGAGATTTGGCAAGAGAAGCAGACTTTTTCAGTGTAGGTACGAACGATTTAGCACAGCTGACACTGGGAATGGACAGGGGCAATGAAAAACTGGCGAATTATTATGATTCCCAGCATCCAGCACTCCTGAAGATGATTCGAATTGTTGCAAATAATGTTCATTTAGAAGGAAAGACAATTACCGTGTGTGGAGATTTAGCTGCGGATTTGTCTATGACAGAATACTTTGTACAGATTGGAATTGATGGATTATCTGTTGCACCACTTCAAGTATTGGGGCTTCGTAAGAGAATTCGTGAAATTCAGTAAGATAAGTGAGAAATGGGCGTCGGTGTTCCGGCGCTCTTTTAACCAGTAAATCTTTGAGATTGTAAAGAAAGGAACCAGAAAGTTGAGCATATACGATACATTGAATGACAAACAGAAGGAAGCAGTATTATATACGGACGGACCTCTTTTGATTTTAGCTGGAGCAGGTTCTGGGAAAACAAGAGTATTGACACATCGAGTAGCATATTTGATTGAAGAGCGTGGAGTGAATCCATGGAACATCCTTGCAATCACATTTACCAATAAAGCAGCGGGAGAGATGCGCGAGCGAGTAGACCGTTTGGTTGGATTTGGTTCAGAGAGCATATGGGTAAGTACTTTTCATTCGATGTGTGTGAGAATCCTGCGAAGACATATTGGATTGTTAGGATATGATACGAATTTTACAATTTATGATACAGACGATCAGAAGACCTTGATGAAAGATGTATGCAAATTGCTGCAGATTGATACAAAAGTATATCGTGAACGCGCATTGATGAGTGCAATTTCTCATGCAAAAGATGAATTGATCACACCAGAAGAGATGATGCTTGAGGCTGGCGGGGATTTTGGAAAAAAGAAAATTGCGGAAGTATATGCAGAGTATGAGAAACAACTGCGTGCGAATAATGCATTAGATTTCGACGATTTATTAGTAAAGACGGTTCAGTTATTCCAAACACAGCGCGATGTATTGGATTACTATCAGGAACGATTCCGCTACATCATGGTGGACGAATATCAGGATACCAACACTGTGCAGTTTGAACTGATTCGTTTATTATCTGCAAGATACAGAAACTTGTGTGTCGTTGGTGATGACGACCAGTCTATTTACAAGTTCCGCGGTGCGAATATTAAAAATATTTTGAACTTTGAGCAGGTATTTGAAGATGCGAAAGTTATTAAGTTAGAGCAGAACTATCGTTCAACCAGCAATATTTTGAATGCGGCAAATGCAGTGATTCATAATAATAAAGGCAGAAAAGATAAGACTCTTTGGACAGACAATGGTGAAGGAAATGCGTTGAATTTCCGCCAGTTCGATACCGCATATGACGAAGCGGAATATATTGTAAGCGATATTCGTGAACGTGTAGAAAAAGGAGAAACGACGTATCAGGACTATGCGATTTTGTATCGAACAAATGCGCAGTCCCGTCTATTTGAAGAAAAGTTTGTAACAGCAAATATTCCATATAAGATTGTCGGCGGCATCAATTTCTATGCCAGACGAGAAATCAAAGATTTGCTGTCATATTTGAAAACGGTTGATAATGGAAAAGATGACCTTGCTGTGCGCAGAATCATCAATGTGCCAAAGCGTGGAATTGGACTTACAAGTATTAACCGCGTGCAAGAATATGCAATTTCCAGAGATATCGGATTTTATGATGCACTGCGTGCAGTGGATCTGGTGCCAAATATTGGGCGTGGAGCGTCCAAGATGGAATCCTTTGTAGCGCTGATTGAGCATTTTAAACTGGATGCTCAGGAAATGACGATTTCAGACTTGATGAAGGAAATCATCGAAGAAACAGGGTATATCGAAAGTTTGAAAGCTGAGGATTCAGAAGAGGCAGAAGCAAGAATTGAAAATATTGACGAACTTTTGAGTAAAATTGCAGCATATGAGGAAATGTGCCAGGATAACCAGGAGCCTGCAACATTGAGTGGATTCTTAGAAGAAGTAGCATTAGTTGCAGATATTGACAGCCTGGATGAAGACAGTGATTATGTAGTGCTGATGACCTTACATAGTGCAAAGGGATTGGAATTCCCACATGTATATCTTGCGGGGATGGAAGATGGAATTTTCCCAAGTTATATGACAATTACGGGAGACGATCCAGATGAACTGGAAGAGGAGCGACGCTTGTGTTACGTAGGAATTACGAGAGCAGAGAAAGACTTGACATTGACCTGTGCCAGAAGACGTATGGTGCGAGGAGAAACTCAGTTTAATAAGATGTCAAGATTCCTGAAAGAGATTCCAATGCACTTATTGTCTACAGGTGCGGTATTTGAGAAAGAGAAGAAACAGGAAGAAGCGGTAAAAGCAAGCGCATATATGCAAGCAAGACAGGCATTCAAATCCAAAGCATTTGCGACTGCAAGCCCAATCAAATCGTTTGGTTCCCCATCATCCAAAGGACTGGATTATGGTGTGGGAGACCGAGTGAAACATATGAAATTCGGAGAAGGAACAGTAACTAATATTGTGGAGGGTGGACGCGACTTCGAAGTGAAGGTAGATTTTGATGGTCCAGGTACAAAAAAGATGTTCGCAGCATTTGCAAAATTGCAGAAAGTCTAAGAAGATTTGCAAAAAATGTAGTAATCAAAGGGTGATGATGATATAATAATCACAATAACGAACTTGTTTAGAGCAAAGAAAGGACGTGCGAACAATGAACAAATTTGAAGAACTTATGGCAGCGACAAAATTGAATGAACTGTTGAACAAAAAAGAAGAGGACGAACAGTGCAAGAAGGTTCTTTGGGTACTTGCAATCATTGGTGCAGTTGCAGCAGTAGCAGCAATCGCATATGCAGTATATCGTTTCTTTACACCAGATTATCTGGAAGACTTTGAAGATGATTTTGATGACGATTTCGATGATGACTTCTTCAATGATGCAGAGCAAGTGTAGAGAATCTGAATGGACAAGATGAGTAAAGAGCAGGTGTAAACCTCACAAGAAGGTGGTTCACCTGCTTTTTCTTGCAGTTGGTATGCATGAAAAAGAGAAGGAGACAGACATGGAAGGACAGTGTTACGCATTATTGATCGATGCGGAAAATATTTCAGCAAAGTATATAAAACCGATTTTGACTGAGTTGTCAAAATATGGAAACATCACATACAAGAGAATTTACGGAGATTGGACCAGCACCCAGCATTCAAGTTGGAAAGACGAACTTTTGAAAAACTCCATTCTTCCGATTCAACAATTTCGATATACGCAAGGGAAGAACGCAACCGATTCTGCAATGATCATTGATGCAATGGATATTTTGTATACAAAAGAAGTGGATGGATTTTGTATTGTATCCAGTGACAGTGATTTTACACGACTAGTCAGCCGACTTCGTGAAAGTGGGAAGATGGTAATTGGAATGGGCGAAGATAAGACACCGCTCCCGTTCCGAAAAGCTTGCGATAAATTTACAATCCTGGAAAACTTGCTGAGTGCGCAGGAGCCAGGAAGCAATGAAGAAGCACCATCTGCACTGCGAAAAGAAAGCATTGAAGATGCGGTAATTCAGATGATCATTGAAAATCAAGACAGCAATAAGATTACAGGACTTGGAGAAGTGGGAAGCCGACTAGTAAGCCTTTATCCAGACTTTGATGTGCGTAGTTATGGCTACAATATGCTGTCAAAATTTTTGGAAGAATTCAAGAGAATTGACTTGGTGAAGCAGGGGAATTTTGTGTCTGTAGTGCTCAAAGAAGACCGTGACAAAAAAGAAGACATTGATAAATACGTGTTGCAGCTTGTGAAAAAAGCGGGCAAAGATGGAATAGAACTTAGTACGCTTGGAAACCGCATTTACGAAAAATATAAAGATTTCCAGATCAGTGATTATGGATATTTTCAGTTTAACCAGTATATGAAGAGTATTCCAAATATTCAGATAGAAAAAGATGGTACGATTTTGAAGGCCAAATATCATGGCAGCAGTCGTCGATAAGGAGTGAAAGGATAAGAGTATGAAAAAAGGTCAGATTTATGAAGGAACAATTGCATCGGTAGATTTTCCAAATAAAGGGAAAGTATTTCTCCCGGAGGAAGATAAATGTGTAGTAGTTAAAAATGGAGTTCCTGGGCAGAAAGTACGTTTCTCAGTGAATAAAGTACGAAGTGGAAAAGCAGAAGGAAGAATTCTGGAAGTTGTAGAACCGTCTCCATTGGAAATAGAAGCAGCATGTCCACATTTTGGACAGTGTGGGGGATGTACGTATCAGAATCTTCCATATGAAGAACAAGTAAAGATGAAAGAAGCTCAGATTAAAGAAATGATGGATGAAGCTGTAGATGGCGAATACATTTGGGAAGGTGTAAAAGAAAGTCCAGCACGAGCTGAGTATCGTAATAAGATGGAATTCTCTTTTGGGGATGAATATAAAGATGGTCCACTGGCACTTGGAATGCACAAACGTGGAAGCTTCCATGACATTGTAAATGTGACAGAATGTAAGATTGTAGACGAAGATTATCGTAAGATTCTTGCATGTACATTGGAGTGGGCACAGGAAACAGGACTTCCATACTATCATAAGATGCGTCATACAGGATATTTCCGTCATCTGCTCGTGAGAAAAGCAGTGAAGACAGGGGAAATTCTGATTGATCTTGTAACATCTACAGAAAGTACACCAGATTTGCAGGAATGGGTGAAACGTCTGAATGCGTTGGAATTAACAGGAAAAATCGCAGGAATTCTCCATACGAATAACGACAGCGTTGCGGATGTAGTAAAAGACGAAGGAACAGAAATTTTGTATGGTCAGAGTTACTTCTATGAAGAACTCCTTGGATTAAAGTTTAAAATTACACCATTCTCCTTCTTCCAGACCAATTCATTGGGAGCAGAAGTTCTTTATGAGATTGCAAGAGAATATATGGGAAATACAAAAGATAAAGTTGTATTTGATTTATATAGTGGAACTGGAACGATTGCACAGATTCTTGCACCAGTAGCGAAGAAAGTTGTTGGGGTTGAGATCGTGGAAGAAGCAGTGGAAGCTGCAAAAGAAAATGCCAAGTTGAATGGATTGGATAATTGTACATTCTGGGCAGGGGATGTTCTGAAAGTGATTGATGAACTCGGAGAAGTTCCGGATTTGATCATGTTGGATCCACCACGTGATGGGGTAAATCCAAAGGCACTGCTGAAGATTATTAATTTTGGCGTGGACAAGATGGTGTATATTGCATGCAAACCAACGAGCCTTGCGAGAGATTTGGAAATGCTGCAGGGGCGAGGATATAAGGTGGAAAGAATAGCATGCGTTGATTTATTCCCAGGAACTTACCATGTGGAGACGGTCTGTCTGCTGTCAAGAAAAGACAAATAAACAACTGAAAAACGTTGAAATCAAGGGATTCCGAGTGTAAGTCCAATTTGGGAAAGACTTGGAATCCCTTTTTTATTGTATATGACAGTAGTTCTGTAGTCTGCTCATAGGTAGGGTGGAGTGATGAAACTGCTTTTTAGGGGGTTGAGTGCATAGGACTATTGTAGTTAATCAATGAAAAGGTAGTATCAGGAAGGTAATAAATATCATTAAATATCAAGTAATATCATGAAAAGTTGACAAAGAAAAGGAAATATTATGTATTCTGTGATTAATAGAAGGAGATAAAATGAGTAAAAATATAGGATATATTAATTTAGAAAAAGCTGTAGCAAATAATGAATTAAAATTATACTTATCGAGTGATCCCAAATATACTAGTAAAACAATTCGTGGAGCCGATGTAATGAATGATTTTTTTGATGTAACAGTTGCATTAAATGATTATGGGGAAACTCATGTAGGATTTGATAAAATTGTTCACTCTGTAATGATGGAAATTTTATCGGAAAATAAAATATTTTGGACATATTCTGTAGTTAATATAATAAATAAACAATTACAATTAGAAAAACGAGGAAAAAGTAAAATAGATTTTATTGATGAGCGTTTGTTAATGGCAATAAAGCATGCTATATCTACAAAAAAAGAAAGACTAGAACAGATTTCTGATTATGAAGGTGCTTTATACACAAACGGTTTAATGGGAGCATACGAAAAAATAGATCAAACAGTTTACGAAAATAAAGGGACCAAGATATGTGGAAATTTGAAGAAGGAGCACATAGATTTGATTTAAAAACTGATGAACTTGATGCAGTTCACTTCAGAATGCCTGGCGGGAATGAACTAGGAGCATTCCAGTTGATTGGATACCGGGCGGGAAAACATTAGGAGGAGCTTCAGAAGCCGTAGTCGACAGATTTAGTACTATAGGAAGGTGTAATGATGGGAATATTAGATATGCTTAATGAAGCAATAAGTAAAAATGAATTAAAAAAATTTTTGCTAGGTACAACAGAATATATGATACCTAGTAGAGAAGGATACGAATCAGATAGAATATCAGCTCTTAAACTAGGTATCCATGAAATGTATAAAAATAATCCAGAATCGTCCATTAGACGAGGTATATCCAATCCTTTACATTGATGCAATCCATTATTCT